>JAZLCB010000457.1:0-5090 GCA_045614005.1 Clostridia bacterium | reverse complement strand
CTTGGGTATTGGCAGTTTATAGAGGGGGCAGAGTTAAAATCGAGCGCCATCCAACAGCAGACGCTCGATTCTATTGTTTCATCCAAAAGAGGAATGATAAAAGACAGAAACGGTAAGGTGCTTGCACAGAGTATATCCGTGCAGACGGTTACCGCTACTCCTGCCGAAGTTGAAAAAAGCGGTGATGCAGACGAAATAGCCGCAACTCTTGCAGATATATTGGGCAAAAACAAGAAAGAAATCAAAAAGATAATTACCAGAAAAAGTTCGTACGAGGTTGTTGCCAGAAAGATAAGCAATGAAAAAGCCGAAAAAATACGAAAAGCAAATCTTACCGGTATATATCTTGTAGAAGACAGCAAAAGAACATACCCCTACGGAAGTCTTGCATCGCATGTTATAGGCTTTGTAGGAACAGATAATCAGGGGCTTGACGGTATCGAAATGGTGTACGACAAGTACCTTAAAGGTGTTCCCGGCAGAATGATAAGCTCCAAGAGTGCCTCAGGTACAGAGATGCCCTTTGAATACGAAAAGTTCATAAATCCCGAAAACGGTGCTAACCTTGTCCTTACTATAGACGAGGTTATTCAGCATTTCGTGGAAGAGGAATTAAAACAGGCGGTAGCGGACTACGATGTACGAAATGGTGCCGCATGTATCATAATGAATGCCAAAACGGGCGAAATTCTGGCTATGGCAACATATCCCGATTATGATTTGAATGCTCCGTTTACGCTTCCTAAGGAAATAGAAAAGGAACTCAAGAAATCCTTCCTCCAAGAAGACGAGGACAACGAGATTGATTCCGATGAATACAACAAATTATACAACGAACGACTTTCAAAGCTTTGGAGAAACAAGGCTGTAGTGGATAGCTACGAGCCCGGTTCTACATTTAAACCCTTTACAGCAGCAATGGCTCTTGAAGAAAACCTTGTAAGCACAGACGAAATGTTCTCGTGCAATGGTGGTCTTCAGGTTGCAAACTACTATATCCGTTGCTGGAAGGACGGTGGACACGGTCAGCTCAGCTTTGCAGGCGGGTTTGAAAATTCGTGTAACCCTGTATTTATGAATCTCGGTGCAAGAGTAGGTCCTACAAAATTCAGAGAATACTATAAAAAGTTCGGTTTTTCCGAAACTACAGGTTTTGACCTTCCCGGCGAGGCAACAGGCACATTCCACAGCCCCGAAAACTTCAATGATGTAGAAATTGCAACAAGTGCATTCGGTCAGACATTTATCGTAACACCGCTTCAGCTTATAACAGCCTATACCGCCATAACAAACGGCGGCAAAATGGTTCGTCCTCATATAGCAAAAGCACTTGTAGACGATGACGGCAATGTTATAAAGAAATTTGAAACAGAAACTATAAGACAGGCAATAAGCGAAGAAACCGCAAATTCCATACGCGATATTCTTGAAGGTGTAGTTGAAAACGGCACTTCCAAAAATGCCTACATCCGCGGATACAGACTTGCAGGCAAAACAGGTACAAGTGAAAAGATACCGCGTGGTAACGGCAAATATGTAGCGTCATTTGTAGGCTTTGCTCCTGCAAACGACCCCGAAATAATAGGTCTTGTAATGCTCGACGAACCCATGGGTTCAAGCCACATGGGTGGTGCAATAGCTGCGCCTACATTCAAGAAGATATTTGACGAAGTATTAAGATATATGGATATAGAGCCTCAGTACAGCGATGAGGAGCTTCTTGTAAAGGATAAGACAGTTCCAAACGTTGCAGGTCTTTCTGTAAATGAGCTTGCAAAGGCATTCGACGGAACAGGACTTAAGTACAATATCCTCGGCTCGGGCGACAAGGTTGTAAGCCAGGTGCCTGTAGGCGGAGCAACGCTTCCCGAAGGCTCAACTGTAGCTATATATACCGAAAAAGAAGAAGAACAGCTCCTTACCGTACCGAATGTAAGAGGTATGACATCATCTCAGGCAAATCTTACTCTTACAAATGCCGGATTCAATATGAAGATATCGGGAGCAAGCGATACAGGACAGGAGGGTGCAGTTGTATCCTCGCAGTCCCCCGAAGCAGGAGCACAGATTAAACGAGGCTCACCTGTGAGTGTAGAATTCAGTTTTTCAAATGTTCATTAGAACGAGGTGGAGATATGTACCTTAATGACCTTATAAAAAACATAGACATATTAGAAAGAATCGGTGACGCAAACCCCGAAATCACGGGAGTTCACTACAATTCTTCCACAGTTAAAGAGGGCGGTATTTTTGTAGCCATAGAAGGCTTCAAAACAGACGGCCACAAGTATATTCCCGACGCTATAGCAAGAGGTGCGGTAGCTGTAATATGCTCAAGACTCACAGAAGGTCTTGATGCCGTACAGCTTAGAGTATCCGATTGCCGAAAGGCGGAGGCTGTAGTGAGTGCGGAGTTTTTTGACAATCCGTCGCGCAAAGTCAAGCTTATAGGTGTAACAGGTACAAACGGCAAAACCACAGTTACCCACCTTGTAAAGCACATACTCGACTACTGCGGATATACCACAGGTCTTATAGGTACAAACCACAATATAATAGGAGACAAAGTGCTCGAAACAGGGCGCACCACGCCCGATTCCTTTGAACTTCAGAAGCTTTTTGCAGATATGGCAGATGCAAGGGTGGATTATACCATAATGGAGGTTTCCTCCCATGCACTTTATCTTAGCCGTGTGTATGGCTGCGAGTTTGAAGTTGGCGCTTTTACCAATCTTACACAGGATCATCTGGATTTTCACGGTACAATGGATGAATATGCCAAAGCAAAGGCAATGCTTTTTGATATAAGCAAAAATGCGGTTATAAATGCCGACGACACCTACGGCAAAAATATGGCAGTTTCTTGCCCGTGCATATGCACAACGTATGGAACACATGAGGCAGATGTATCGGCACATGATATTATCTTGGGTCAAAACGGTGTGGAGTTTAGTGTGGGCGATGAGAAGTTTACACTCGATATTCCCGGAGATTTCTCCGTGTATAATGCGCTTTGTGCCATAAGTGTGTGCCAGAGGCTCGGTCTTAAAAATGAAGATATCAGAAACGCGCTTGCAACAGCAGGCGGTGTAAAGGGCAGAGCCGAGGTTGTAGATATAGGCAACAGAGATTATACCGTTATGATAGATTATGCGCATACCCCCGACGGTATAGAGAATATATTAAAAACAGCAAAGGGCTTTGCAAAGGGAAGAGTAGTAATAGTATTTGGGTGTGGCGGAGACCGCGACAACACCAAACGCCCGATAATGGGTTCTATTGCAGGCACTCTTGCGGATTTTTGTATAGTAACAAGCGATAATCCCCGTACGGAGAACCCCGCGTCTATTATAGCCATGATAGAAGAGGGTATAAAAAAGACAACACAAAATTATATTGTAATAGAAGAAAGACGGGATGCAATAAAATACGCTCTCGAAAATGCCCTTTCCGGTGATGTGATAATCCTTGCAGGCAAAGGACACGAAACATACCAGATTTTAAACAGCGGAACAATACATTTTGATGAGCGCGAGATTGTGCGCAGTATACTTGGTTTGGAGGAATAGTTGTGGAGATTTATATTTATGCGGCCATTGCTGCCTTTATTATAGCGGCACTTACAGGACCTGTTATAATTCCGATTCTTCACAGATTAAAATTCGGTCAGGAAATAAGAGAGATAGGTCCGAGCTGGCATAAGAAGAAGAGTGGCACACCCACAATGGGCGGATTTATTTTCATTATTTCCGTAATTTTGGTAACACTTATATTCATAAGAGAAAAAACAGCACTGTTTATTATGATATTCTCGCTTGTTTTCGGTGCAATCGGATTTGCCGATGATTTTATAAAGGTTATCTTAAAGCGAAATCTCGGACTTACCGAAAAGCAAAAATCTCTTTTGCAGCTTGTTTCGTCGCTTGCATTTGTTTTTGCTGCACTTTATTTTGATATCACAGATACAAAGGTAATAATTCCGTTTGTAGAAAATCCCGTGGAATTTCCTACTTGGCTTTTTGTGGTGTTTACGGTTTTTGTAGTGGTAGGAACATCCAACAGCGTAAACCTTACAGACGGCGTAGATGGTCTTGCTTCGTCTGTTACTGTGGTCGTATGTCTGTTTTTTGCTCTTGTTGCACATCTCAAAGGCAGTTATGCAGTTGCCGCTTTTAACATAGCAAACGCGGCTGCACTTTTGGGATTTTTAATCTTCAACAAACACCCTGCAAAGGTATTTATGGGCGATACAGGTTCACTCTATCTCGGTGCTGTAGTGTGCTTTAGTGCCATAAGCCTTAAGCTTCCTATAATACTTATAGTGGCAGGCGGTATCTATGTGTTTGAAACCCTTTCTGTTATAATTCAGGTTACATCGTTCAAGCTCACAGGCAAAAGGGTATTTAAGATGAGTCCGTTTCATCATCATCTCGAAATGTGCGGATGGTCGGAGCGCAAAATTGTTCTTACTTTTGTAGGGATAACCCTTGTTTTGTGCGCTCTTTCGTATCTTGTAATATTCTAAATTAATAGGTGTTTTAAAAATATGTGTCAGGAGGTATGGCTGTGTCGTTTAAACCAAAGTTCAAGCTAAGTTCGGTACGCGAAAAAGGTGATACCGGCTCTATGGATTACTCGCTTCTTGTTATCATACTCATGCTTCTTGCATTTGGATTGGTTATGGTTTTCAGTGCCAGTAGTGCCAATGCACACTATCAGTACGGTGATGCCACATATTTTTTCAAAAAGCAGTTTATCTGGGCTATCTTCGGTGTTGCAGTTATGATTATGACATCTAAGTATTCCTACAAAAACATCGAACGATATGCAAATCTTTTATTCACGGTATCGGTTGTCTTGCTTCTTCTTGTCTTTCTTATAGGCATAGAAGTAAACGGTGCAAAAAGATGGCTCGGATTCGGTAGTGTTACTTTCCAGCCGTCTGAGATTGTAAAGATAACGCTGGTTCTCTTTCTTGCAAAGAGTCTTACAAATAATCCTCAAAGAACAGAGAGTCTTATGGACGGCTTTGTAAGATACATGGCAATAATATTGATTGTTGCGGCTCTTGTACTTGCACAACCTCATAT
>JAZLCB010000456.1:0-1921 GCA_045614005.1 Clostridia bacterium | reverse complement strand
CACTTTTGCACACACCCCTTATGTCGGGTATGAATGCTCTTTCGGGTATTACGGTTCTTGGTGCTCTTACTACTATTGCCGTTGTTGTAAAGGAGTACAACAGCACAATCAGCGTTATCATAGGCATTGCAGCTATAGTGTTTGCCATGGTAAATGTAGTAGGTGGTTTTGCCGTAACAGGCAGAATGCTCAGAATGTTTAAGTCAAAGGAGGACAAATAAATGATAGATGCTACTATTTATTACATAATAAGTGCTGTCCTCATTTTAGGCGTTCTTGTCGGCATAAGCATGATGAGTAAGGTAAAGACTGCAAATAATGGTAACACACTCTCTGCAGTATGTACACTCATAGCAATACTCGTTGTTATGTACAACTGCGAGATACTTACAGCATGGCAGGCATGGCTCGGCCTTGCTATAGGTACGGTTGTCGGAATCATAGGTGCAGTTAAGGTCAAGATGATAGAGATGCCTCAGGCGGTTGCACTTTTAAACGGCTTCGGCGGTCTTGCAAGTGCTCTTGTGGCAATTCTTACCATAGAACAGGCAAAAGGCGATAAGTTTGCCATATATGTAGGTGCTGTGGCACTCATCGTAGGCTGGCTCACCTTTACAGGTAGTGCTGTTGCGGCAGGTAAGCTTCATAAGCTTCTTCCGCAGAAGCCCGTAGTATGGAAGGCTCATTCACTTATAGTTGCAATTACAATTATAGCAACTGTTGCAGCTGCAGTTATCTGCCCCGAATGTATGTGGCTTATATCCATACTTTCCGCATTCTTTGGTATTGCATTTGCAATCCGTGTGGGTGGTGCGGATATGCCTATTACAATTTCGCTCTTAAACTCCTTCAGCGGTGTTGCAGGCGGTATTGCAGGTATAGCCGTAGGCGATGTTCTTCTTGTTGCTATCGGTGGTATAGTAGGTGCTTCGGGACTTCTTCTTACACAGATTATGTGTAAGGCAATGAACAGAAGCCTTATAAGCATCCTCGTAGGCGGCGGCAAGGCTAAGGTTTCCGCTCCCAAGGCAGCCAAGGTAGTCGAAGAAAAGAAAGAAGAAGTAAAAGAAACAAAAATCAGTATAGAAGATATTCTTACAAACGCTAAGAAAGTAATGATAGTACCCGGTTACGGTATGGCACTCGGTCAGGCGCAGAATATAGTTAAGGCTTTTGCCGATAAGCTCGAAGCAAACGGTGCAGAAGTTAAATACGCAATTCACCCTGTTGCAGGCAGAATGCCCGGACACATGAATGTGCTTCTTTGCGAAGTAGATGTTCCATACGATAAACTCTACGAGATGGATGCAATAAACGGCGAATTCGCAGAATGTGATGCCGCTGTTATCATAGGTGCAAACGATGTTGTTAACCCTGCTGCAAACACAGCCGAGGGTACACCCATCTATGGTATGCCCGTACTCAATGCTTCCGAGGCAAAGCATGTTATAGTATGTAACTTTGACGATAAGCCCGGTTACGCAGGCGTGCCCAACCCCTTGTATGAAGCAGAAAATACAATAATGATGCTCGGCGATGCTAAGGAAACAGTTGCTAAGCTTACCATGGCAATAGGCAAGAGTGCACAACCCGAAGCTCAGGCGAATGCTCCTCAGGCAGGTCCTACAGTAGGAAGTATTCTTACAGGTGCTAAGAAAGTAATGATAGTACCCGGTTATGGTATGGCATTAGGTCAGGCACAGGGTATAGTTAAAGCCTTTGCCGACAAACTCGAAGCAAACGGAACAGAAGTTAAGTATGCTATTCACCCTGTTGCAGGCAGAATGCCCGGACACATGAATGTGCTTCTTTGCGAAGTAGATGTTCCTTACGATAAGCTCTATGAGATGGATGCAATAAACGGCGAATTCGCAGAATGTGATGCCGCTGTTATCATAGGTGCAAACGATGTTGTTAACCC
>JAZLCB010000455.1:0-3960 GCA_045614005.1 Clostridia bacterium | reverse complement strand
AAAAGCAACAGACATGGTCTTGGATGTTCATCTTATGATATCAGAACCCGAAAAGTATGTGGATGCTTTTCTTGATGCAGGTTCGGACATAGTTACTGTACATATTGAGTGCGATGCTGATTTTGCGCTTCTGGCAGACAAAGTAAAAAAAGCAGGTAAGAAGTTTGCCATATCTATAAATCCTCCCACGGATGTCTCAAAACTGTATCCTTATGCGGACCTTGCAGATATGATCCTTGTTATGAGTGTAAATCCCGGTTTTGGAGCACAGTCATTTATAGAAAGCAGTCTGGAAAAGATTCGTATCCTCAGAGAAAAATATCCCAATAAGGATATTGAAGTAGATGGCGGAATAAAGCTCGATAATGTTAATAAGGTAATTGATGCCGGTGCAAATGTTATTGTAGCAGGTTCTGCAATTTTTGGTGCACAGGATGTAACCGAGCAGGTTCGCTTATTTATAGAGAGGTGCAATAAGTGAAAAGAGCAGTTGTTTTTGGCGGAGGTCAGATAAAAAAATATGATTATCTGCCGTATGCTCCGGAGTTAAATGATTATATTGTTTGTGCCGACAGCGGGATAATCCATTGTGAAAACATGGGACTAAAGGCAGATGTTTGGGTCGGAGATTTTGACTCATGCGATTTTGATAAATGCAAACAACTTGTTTCCACTACAAATGCCAAAATTGTAAGACTCAATCCGATCAAAGATTGCAGTGATGTTGAGTATGCTCTTGATTATGCTGTAGAACTCGGATACAAAAATTTACTTTTAATCGGTGGTATGGGAACAAGATTTGATCATACGCTTTCCAATCTCTACCTTGCCGAAAAGTATTTTGATCGTGGAATAAATCTTTCGATAATAAACGAAAACAATACCATAAACTTTGTGAAAAACAGTATGTTTACTGTAAACAGAAGCAGATTTAAATATGTTTCTATTCTGCCTTTAGAGGATTGTGTTGTTTCGTGTGAAGGATTTTTTTATAACCTTTGTGAGGAAAAGCTGTACAGGCACAGTACCAGATCGATCAGCAATGAACTTGCCAAAGAAGCAGGAAAAATCACAATTCACAGCGGTAGTGCATTTATAATTGAGTCGATAGATTAGAGGGATTTTTTTGAAAGAGAATATTTATACCATACCTATAAACGACGCTTTTGCAGCGGATTGCGAATGTCCGCTTTGCGAATTTATGAGCAAGGAAGAAAAGAATAAGATTGAATATTCTTTGGGGGCTAGTATGATGGAACCCGATGAAAGAATAGTGTCTAATGAACGCGGATATTGTCAGCGTCATACACAAATGATGTATGACTTTGGTAATAAGCTGAGTCATGCGCTTGTTCTGGAAACCAGACTTAAATATATCGAAGAAAAAATATCTAAGTATTCCAAATGTATAAAAAAGCCCAAAAAAGCTTTGTTTTCTTCAAAAGAACCATCCGACGCTTTTACATTATCACAGACATGTGTTGTGTGTGAACGACTTGACAAAATACAAAAAGATTTTGTTGCCAATCTCTTTTATCTTTATAAAAAAGACCCTGAATTCAAGGAAAAGTTCTTTAATTCTAAAGGATTTTGCCTGCCACATTTTGAATATCTTGCTAATCTGGCATATACGCATTTGAGTCCGGATGTAGGTTATGAATTTTTAGAAAAGCTTTGTAAATTGCAGATTGATAATCTTGCACGCGTTACAGAGGATGTGGAATGGTTTACCAAAAAGTTCGATTACAGATACAAAGACGCTGATTGGAAGAATTCCAAAGACGCCGTTATCAGAGGAAGTCTTAAAACATCAGGATATATAGAGGAAAAATAATAAAAGCTGTTGCAGAAATGCAACAGCTTTTATTTGTAAATATTTATGTATCAGTTTCCGTAAGCTTCGCTATCACAGATTATTGTAACATCGTTATGAAGCTTGAGCATTGTAGCAGGGCACTGTGTGGTAAGAGAGGTATCTCTTAATGCAGCAATAGCATCCCTTTTGTTTGCACCGGATGCAAGAAGAATAATTTTCTTTGCTTTCATTATTGTGCCTATACCCATTGTAAGTGCAGCAGTAGGAACTTCATCAATGGATTCAAAGAAACGAGAGTTAGCTTCTATAGTGTTTTGTGTAAGTGCAGTTTTGTGTGTTACAAAATCCAGAGTTTCATCAGGCTCATTGAATCCAATGTGACCATTCTGACCTATACCGAGTATTTGAATGTCAACACCTTCAGAAGCAGCGATTCTCTTTTCGTAATCTGCACATTCTTTATCAGCATCTGTTGCTTCACCATTGGGAATATCTGTGTTTGCCTTGTCTATGTCGACATGTCTAAACAGATTATCGTTCATAAAATAGTCGTAGCTTTGATCGCTTGTTTTTGAAATGGGGTAGTATTCATCAAGGTTAAATGTTTTTACATCTTTAAAGGAAATCTCGCCGTTTTCATAAGCTTTTATAAGCTCTTTGTATAGACCTACAGGAGTAGAGCCGGTTGCAAGGCCTAAAATAGAGTCGGATTTATCTTTAAGCTGAGAAATAACAATATCAGCACCGGCTTTTGACATTTCTTCATAGTTGTTGCATACAATAAATTTCATTTCAATACCTCCAAAGTATTTATTTCGTGTTAAATATATATTAGCAGTACAAGCCTCGAGATTCCATGTCACTTATTGCTTTTTTAATAAGAGGCATATCTTCCTTGTAGGTTATACCATACCACTTTTCATCTGTGTCTACAATTTTGAAACGATAGTTCATTTCATGTATCATAGTATCAACTACATAGGGAATATAGAATTCTTTCTTAGGCTCAGTTATGTTCTTAGTGAGAAAATCAACAAAGAGTTTTTCGGTTACATCAAAGATTTCGGGCTTGAATCCCCAAAAATTCATAGACACGATTGTGCTTGCAGGCATATCAGTATTAAAAGGGATATCGGTATGCTCTGTAACGGATTTCAAAAATCCATTTTCACTTTCACACACGCCTCGTGATACAGTTCCGTTCTCGGAGAGGGTGTTGTAGAGCTTATATCCTGCCATGCACATTTCCGATTCATTTACAAGACAATCGCGAACGGATTTGTATGCACTGCTTCCGTAAAAATCATCGGCATTTATAACGACAAAAGGATAATCTACTATGTCTTTTGCCATAAGAACCGCATGACCTGTTCCCCAAGGTTTGGTTCTTTCTCCGGGGAGAGTAAAACCATTTGGCAATTTGTCAAGCTCCTGAAAAACATAGGAAACATCTGCGATTTTTTCTATTCTCTTGCCACACGCTTCGCGAAAATCCTTTTCAATATCTTTGCGTATTACAAAGACAAACTTGTTAAATCCGGCTTTTAATGCATCTTTAACTGAGTAGTCAATTATCATTTCGCCGTTAGGACCCACAGAAGCTGCTTGTTTCAAACCGCCGAATCTGGATCCCATGCCGGCAGCCATTATCACTAATCCTGTATCCATTGTAGCCTCCAAAATCATATGTATTCTTTGATAAAATCAATAACAATTTTTATAGTTTTCTCTGCAGCCATAACCTTAAATGTTTCATAGTCCATTAAGGCATCACCGCTGGCGTTATCAGAGATGGCACGGATTACACCAAACTTAATTCCGTTAGCATAGCATACATGTCCCATAGCTCCGCCTTCCATTTCGGCTGCAACGGCATCAAATTCGTCTATAATCTGATTTTTTTGATAGGGTGTACTTATAAATTGGTCACCACTTGCTATTGTACCGCAGATAACTGAAGTGTTTTCACAGGTTTGCGCACACTTTTTGAGTATGTCGGATATTTTGTCATCAACCGGTATTTTGGTTAAAGCAAGATTTGTAATGTAGCCTTTAGGATCACCAAATATGGTGGTATCTATATCGTGCTGTACTACAGAAGTTGCTACCGCAATATCGCCAATAGAGAGGTTTTTGTCAAGACC
>JAZLCB010000454.1:0-3516 GCA_045614005.1 Clostridia bacterium | reverse complement strand
TTCTTTATAATAGCCACCTGCCAGTCTGCAAATTCGAGGTTAAGAAGAGAATATATCTTCATTGCATTGCCCGATTTGATATGGTCTATAACCACGCCGTTTATAATGGAATCTATTGTCATTTATTCCACCCCCAAAAGTTTTAATATAAGTGCCATACGCATGTACTTACCGTATTTTGTCTGACGGAAGTAGCAAGCACGCTTATCGGAATCTATGTCTACCGAGATTTCGTTTACTCTCGGAAGCGGGTGCATAACAATCATGTTTTCACTCGCTTTCTGCATCTTTGCGGAATCGAGGATATATGTATCTCTTAATCTTAAATATTCTTCTTCGCTGAAGAAACGTTCCTGCTGAACTCTTGTCATATACAGCACATCAAGTTTGCCGATAACTTCTTCCATAGAGGTTGTCTGCTCGTAGGATATGCCGTTTTTCTTTAAATACTTTTCTTTAACATAGCTGGGGAGCTTTAATTCCTCGGGAGAGATAAACACAAACTTAATTCCTGTGTATCTGGAAAGTGCCGCCACAAGAGAATGAACTGTTCTGCCGAACTTGAGGTCACCGCAGAATCCCACGGTAAGATTATCGAGTCTGCCAAGTTCTCTCTTTATTGTAAGAAGGTCTGCAAGGGTTTGTGTGGGGTGGTTGTGACCGCCGTCGCCTGCGTTTATTACAGGTACTTCGCTATGCTGTACTGCTACAACGGGAGCACCCTCCTTGGGATGGCGCATAGCGATGATATCTGCATAACCGCTAACAACAGCAATGGTATCGGCTACGCTCTCGCCCTTTTTGGCGGAGCTTGAACTTGCAGCGGAAAATCCGAGTACCTTACCGCCGAGTTCCATCATAGCTGCTTCAAAGCTAAGACGTGTTCTTGTGGAAGGCTCAAAAAACAGAGTTGCAAGCTTTTTGTATCTGCATTTTTCCTGATATTTTTCGGGGTTCTGAATTATATCGTTTGCCGTAGCTATAAGCTCATCTATCTCAGCAACAGATAAATCCATTATATCTATAACGCTTCTCATAGTTGTTTTCCTTTCTTATTTAGTTGTAAGTACTACCTTGGTCATTTCCTTTTCCCACTCAGTATTTACATCGAAGCAATCTGCAATGAATCTCACGGGAACAAGTGTTCTTCCGCCGATTATTCTTGCAGGAGTATCAAGGGTTATTTCCTGTCCGTTTTTGTATGCCGCAGTGCTGTCTACAGTAAGCTTAACGGTGGTATCACCCTTTACAGCTGTAACTGTTCTTGTGGAAGCCTCCCACTCTACTGTTGCACCCATAGCTTCAAAAATAGCACGAAGAGGAACAAGCGTTCTGCTGTTCTGTATTACGGGAACCTGGTCAAATGCAATCTTTTTGCCATCTAAGTATACGGTAATAATTGCAGGCTTCTTGAGCTTTACAAGGAAGTCGAGATCGTTGCCGTTATCATCTTTTACGCTCATAATACCGTAGCCGTTATCAAGGATTGTTTCGAGCTTGGTATTTCCAAATTCGTATGATGCACCTGTGCGGATATTGGTAATCTGTGTGGTAAATCTTCTCTGATATTCTACATCTTCACCGCTTCCCCAGTCGAGCTCACCGCCATTGTTACTTACCTCAAACAAATAGCCGAGGTTGTGACCGTAAACATAGTAGCCTATCTGAGGATCTACAAATAATGCTTTGTCCGAGGCATCGTAGTAGCCCGTTCCTTCGTTTCCTCTCTTTAAGATAAGACCGTCGTTATATGTATTGGGATATACAAAATCATAGTATTCTTCGTATGTCATGGGGCAACCCTCGGCAAGAGTATAAACTTCGGCGCCGTTTGCATCCTTGGACACATATTCGATTTTTATACCTCTTTCAAGAGCGGTATCCATTGTTTCTACACAGATTAACTCTGTAATTATATCTTCACCGTTAACGGTAGCAAGATAATGCCATGTTACGGTTTGGGTTTCAGCATATCCTTCCTCAGTAAGCACAAACTTATTATCTGCTTCTTCGGTAAGAAATGCAGGATATCCCTCATCTGCAAAATCTATGCTTACATGTTCAAAATCTTCACCTGTAAAAGCATAGCGGATTCTTGCACCGTCTGCATATACTCTTGTAAGAATCTTTTCGGGATAATTCTCAATCTCGGAATATATTACTTCGCCGTGACTTGAAGCTTCGGATGCAGGAACATTTATTATGGGGGCTACCACATCATAAAGCTCATTTTCGAATGTGTCTGTAGGAACCGCATCCGCACTAACCACAAATGCAGATGCTATCATCATAACTAATACAAGTAAAGCAACTATCTTTTTCATTTTCGTATCCTCCAAATTATTTTATCCAGCTTTCGTCGGAAGGGTTGTTTCTGAATGCGATAAGTCTTGCGATGTCCTCTTCCTTGATATAACCGATTTCTGCAGCTACTTCTGCTACTACATCAAAGTTTGTAAGGCTTACATTCTTTACATTAGCCTCTTTTAATCTTTCTATACCCTTCTTCATGCCGTAGGTATAGATAGATACAATACCAAGAACCTCTGCACCTGCTTCGCGAAGTACATTTACTACTTCTATAACGCTACCGCCTGTGGAGATGAGGTCTTCTACTACAACTACCTTCTGACCTTTTTCGAGCTTACCTTCTATCTGGTTGCCTCTGCCGTGGTCCTTGGAGGAGCTGCGAACATAACCCATGGGGAGTCCCATGATATGTGCTGTGATAGCTGCATGAGCTATACCTGCTGTAGATGTACCCATGAGTACTTCGCACTCGGGGTATTCTCTCTTTATTGTTTCTGCAAGGCCGTTTTCTACATCGTCTCTTACCTTGGGGCTGGTAAGGGTTAATCTGTTGTCACAGTATACAGGACTCTTGATACCGCTTGCCCATGTGAAGGGTTCTTCGGGACGGAGAAATACCGCACCTATCGAAAGTAAATCTTTTGCAATTAATTTTTCCATTAGTTATTACCTCCTAAAAATTCTTTAACACATCTTCTGTATGCTGCAACAGGGTCTTCTGCTGCGGTTATGGGTCTGCCTACTACTATGTAATCAGAGCCGATTTCTCTTGCCTTTTCGGGAGTGGTAACTCTCTTCTGGTCGCCTACATCACCATCTGCAAATCTTACACCGGGAGTAACTGTGTAAAACTCTTTGCCACACTTTTCCTTAACGATGGAAGCTTCGAGCGGGGAGCATACTACACCGTCGAGTCCTGCAATCTTGGCATTGTTTGCATAGTGTGCAACTACATCGCCTATATTTTCGTTTATAAGAAGGTCTCTTTCCATAACTTCCTGACTTGTGGAGGTAAGCTGTGTTACCGCAAGAAGTATAGGTCTTGTACCATCTGGTCTTGTGAGTCCTTCAAGTGCGGCTTCCATCATGGGGATAGTACCCGATGCGTGGAGATTGCACATATCAACATCGAGGTTGGAAAGAACGCTCATTGCCTTCTTTACTGTGGTGGGGATATCATGAAGCTTGAGGTCCAAGAAAATCTTG
>JAZLCB010000453.1:0-3285 GCA_045614005.1 Clostridia bacterium | reverse complement strand
TATATATTATATATTGACAAAAGACGCAAAAATATGTTATGCTATATAACATAGTATATAACATATCATAGAATCAAGCTATCTTATGGAAAGGATTGACTTAAAATGAAAAGTATAGTATGTCATCATTGGAATACTTGTATTCACATTGATTGTTACGTTAATGTCTTACAATAATCGTTTAGAAAAAAAGCAAGAAACGGCAATGATAAGGGTTAGTGAATCCTTGATTACACTGGGTGGCAAAAAATACACCTACGGAGAAATATTTGAAGGTTATAACATTACCAATACAACCTGTGTCGGATATAATGATTTGCCATCAGAATTAAAAGACAGCTATGATATATATACGCTAAAAGCCCGAAATACTTATGAAGATACATACTATACAACCCGAAGTGTTAATACCCGTTCCCTTTTTGTTGAGTATATAAGCTCAACCGAAGAACTAACACAGATATTTTACTTTGAATACAATGAAGATGCAAACGAAGTTAACTGCATAGGAACATTCCGCAATGATTACGGCGACGACTACCAAAATTCAAATCTTCGTTTTCTGATATTGTGTCAATTATGGGAAAAATATCTTAGATAAAAAATAAAACACAAAAAAATCGGCTATGACAAAATTTGTCATAGCCGTAATTTTTTGTGTGATTATTTACCAAGATATTTTGCGATTTCCTGTGCTACAAGCTTTGTAAGCATATCGATGTTGTCTGCGGAAGCGGATGTGTTCTTTATAACATCTGCCTTGCCGTCGCTGGAGAAGAGCTGCATCTTCTTTGCAGTTTCGAGCTTAACAGCCTCTACAGCTGCGGGGATAAGGTCGATAAGACCCTTGTCCATGCTGTGGAACTTCTTGAATTCTGCTTCAACAGCAGCAACGTTGATATCGGTAAAGATATTTACCTTGCTGATACCGTCCTGAATAGCCTGCTTGAAGTCTGCATCTGTAAGACCGGAACCACCGTGGAGTACGAGAGGTACATCTACTGTGGAAGCGATTGTACGGATTCTTTCAAAGTCGAGCTTGGGGGGGAGCTTATATGCGCCGTGTGCATTACCAACTGCAATAGCAAGTGCGTCTACGCCTGTCTTTTCTACAAAGTCTTTTGCAAGAGAAGGATCGGTGAAGAATGCGGAAGGATCTGCAAGGTGGTCGCTGCCTTCTGCGGAGCCTTCGTTATCGCCTACATGACCGAGCTCACCTTCGATTGTAGCACCGTAGGAGTGAGCAATGTCTGCCATTTCCTTAACTCTGCGAACATTCTCCTCGTAAGAAGCTGTGGAGCAATCGTACATGATGGAGCTAAAGCCGAGTTCAAGAGCCTTGATACATGTGTCGTATGTAAGACCGTGGTCAAGATGTACAACTACAGGTACATTTGCCTTCTTAGCCATGGGGATGAGGTAGTAGGAAACTTCATCCAGAGGACCGTAAGGAAGAAGTACTTCTGCAGTACCCATGATAACCGGAGATCTTGTAGCCTCAGCAGCTGCTATAATACCACGTGCGAGCTCTAAGTTTACGGCATTAAAAAGACCAACTGCATAGTGGTGCTTCTTCGCCGGACGTAATACTTCGTTCATATTAACTAACATATTCTATATCCTCCTATAAACATATAAATAAACATAAATAAACACAAATCAACACAATCCAACATTTATGTTTACAATTATACACCCTTTTTTTTGATATGTCAATCTAAAATTAACCAATCTTGAAAGAATCTTTTAATGTGGCTGTAAGGTTGAATATTACATCGTCTTCCTTGGAGTATTTGTCCACAGTAAAGTAGCCGTTTCTCATAAACTGGAAGCTGTCGCCAACCTTTGCATCCTTGAGGTCTGCATCTATCTTGCAGTCCTTTTTAACAACAAGAGATTCGGGGTTTAAGTTTTCAAGATAATCTTCGAGGTCGCCGGGGTTGGATGTTGTAAAGAGCTTGTCGTACATATTAACTGTAGCGTTTAAGCAGTTGTTTGCATCTACCCACTGGATTGTACCCTTTACCTTTCTGCCGTCGGGGGAGTTACCGCCCTTGGAGAGAGGATCGTAGGTGCAGATGAGCTCTGTTACTTCGCCATCGGCATCCTTTACAATTTCTTTTACCTTTATAAAGTAAGCACCCTTAAGTCTTACCTCATTGTCGGGAGTAAGTCTCTTGTAGCCCTTAACGGGAACTTCCATGAAGTCTTCCTTTTCGATATAAATATTCTTGGAGAAAGATACATTCTTTGTTCCTGCGTTTTCATCGTTGGGGTTAACTTCTACACTAAGAAGTTCGCTCTGCCCGTCGGGGTAGTTTTCTATAGTAACCTTTAAGGGGTTAAGAACTGCCATTGCACGGGGAGCTTTCATGTTGAGGTTTTCTCTTACACAATGCTCGAGCATTGCAAAGTCGATTACGCTAAATGCCTTTGCTACACCTATACGCTCAACAAAGCCTATGAGTGCTTCTGCAGGGTAACCCTTTCTTCTCATACCGCAGATTGTAGACATACGGGGGTCGTCCCATCCGTCTACTATGCCCTCTTTTACAAGCTTTAAGCACTTACGCTTACTTGTTAAGGTGTTTGTAAGATTTAGTCTTGCAAACTCTATCTGTCTGGAAGGTACGGGATAGTCGCACGCCTTAAGTACCCAATCATAAAGCGGTCTGTGATCCTCAAATTCGAGTGAACAGAGTGAATGTGTTACACCCTCTGCAGTATCGGATATAGGATGAGCAAAATCGTACATGGGATATACACACCACTTATCGCCTGTGCGGTGATGTGTAGCATGGAGAACTCTGTATATTACGGGGTCTCTCATGTTTATATTGCCCGAAGACATATCTATCTTGGCACGGAGAACTCTGGAACCTGTTTCAAATTCGCCGTCTGTCATTCTCTGGAAAAGGTCGAGGTTTTCCTCCACGCTTCTGTTGCGGTAGGGGCTTTCCTTGCCGGGCTCTGTGAGTGTGCCTCTGTACTCGCGGATTTCGTCTGCGGTGAGGTCGTCTACATATGCAAGACCCTTCTTTATAAGCTTAACGGCACATTCGTATATCTCAGGGAAGTAGTCCGAGGCATAGTACACATTGTCCCAGTTAAAGCCGAGCCACTTGATATCTTCCATTATAGAATCTACATACTCAACATCTTCCTTGGTGGGGTTGGTATCGTCAAGACGGAGATTGCAAGTACCGCCATACTTCTTGGCAGTAGAGAAATCTATGTTTATAGCCTTGACATGACCTATATGAAGATAGCCGTTGGGTTCGGGTG
>JAZLCB010000452.1:0-1630 GCA_045614005.1 Clostridia bacterium | reverse complement strand
TGCCTTTGCCATACCGATTCCGAGTTCTATATTTCCGGAGGTTTTATAGGCAAATGAAACGGTATATTCGGTGTTAGCATCAATATCAAAAGCGGCTTTATCTCTAATCTCAACCGCGGTAATTTCATCTGCTTTAAGATTAGTATTGAGCATATAATTGCCCGAATAGGTATTGCCTTTAACTACTGCAGAAAGAGCAGGATTATAGCTTTTAGCATTTTCATCTGTCTTATAGTTTTCAAAGCCTGCGTAATACTCACCATCAGACAATTTATGCCATTTATAATACACTTCTGCGTAGTTTGCAGCTGTTTCGGAAGTGTTGATTTTGTTAGTATATTCTGCATCGGCATAAACACCACGGAAGATATATCCTTCACGCTCGGGGATTTCGAGGTCGGCTATGGTAGATAGTGCAGACACGGGAACACGACCTGTATTTTTGCCGTCATAGTTGTGTACAACAAGGTCTTTGCACTCAGCAACAACTATATCATCAACCCAAATATCAACATTGTTTGCGGCAGTTGTTGTAGCCGAAGCAGTGGAGAGATTAAGCATTGTGTTTTTAT
Organism: Clostridia bacterium; assembly: GCA_045614005.1. Classification (GTDB taxonomy): domain Bacteria; phylum Bacillota; class Clostridia; order UMGS1810; family UMGS1810; genus RGIG8748. The sequence continues at coordinate 1,058 of JAZLCB010000452.1, read as the reverse complement.
CGCCAACAGTGAAGGTAGCCGAAGCCTCAACCCAACCATCGGTTGCCTCTGTAATTACAGCAAGTTCTTTTATGAGGACATAATCCTCTGTCCACTGAGCGTAGTTTTCCTTGATAGACTCGCACTCGGGGCGCTGACGAAGCTGCAGATTAACCTGCCTATCGGGGGTGGCTGCAGCATAATATCTAAGCTTTATTTCGTAGGTTTTATTAGCCTCGGCATAGAAAATAGCATTGTTTTTGCTTAAATCATAAATTTTGACTGCAGCAGGCCAAAGATTATCATATCCCTTTGCCCTTACAAAATGAGCGGCGTTTCCTGCACTCTCGTCAACTGTACACTCGCTTATTGTTGAAGTCCAAGCAGCAAGAGCGTACCAATTGTCCACAAAGCTTCCGTCACTGCCTATTTTATGTACTGTAAGGTCTTGGCCGTCGTTGCGGGTTTCGAAATAAAGGCCTTCATCATCAAAGTTGTTGGTTATCATAACAGTTTCTGCTTCTGCTATTACAGGAGAAGTGAAAATGCTGCACAAAAGTAAAGTGGACAATAAAAGCATACTTAAAAATTTGTTTAGTCTATTCATAAAAATACCCTTTCTAAAATTTTATTTTTAAAACCTTGACATTTTGCGAACTTTTGAATATATTATACTTAACTTTTATTGCACTTCATATAGTAATATCACCCAAATATATGAAAATATCTTGCATACAGGAGATAATCCATGAGCAATCAAGAAACTCACATTTCACTGAAATTTATCAGTTATGCCAGAGACTTTATAATTAACAACTACACTTACGGACCAGGAATAAGAAATATGTATAGCTTACACTTTGTAACTAAAGGTAAGGGATATTTAAAGCAAAACAATAAAACCCACATAATAAATGCCGGTGACAGTTTCATGGTTTATCCCGGTTCATTGATAGAATATTACCCAGATAAAGCTAATCCGTGGGAATATGTGTGGGTAGATTTTTTAGGCGACGATACGGGCGAAATTCTTTCGGCAACCCAGTTTTCCCCTTCAAACCCGGTTTTGACTCCTATTG
>JAZLCB010000451.1:0-4535 GCA_045614005.1 Clostridia bacterium | reverse complement strand
CATATGTGCTCAAGAGAACAAGAATAGGTTTGCATTTAAGATCTGTAGGCGAAAGCCCCGAAACAGCAGATGCTGCGGGAATAAATGTTACAAAATACAAATACATTTCTACTTGCGTTGGTAGTGCCATAGCAGGGCTTGGCGGTCTTTACTATGTAATGGACTATGCAAACGGCGTATGGTCAAACAACGGCTTTGGCGATAGAGGATGGCTTGCTATAGCGCTTGTTATCTTCTCTATGTGGAAGCCTGCAGTAAGCATATTTGGTTCTATACTTTTTGGCTTCTTGTATGTAATACCCACATATATACCAAATATTACAGTAAGCACCAAACTCCTTTTTGAAATGCTTCCTTATGTAGTTACAATAGTGGTACTTGTTATCATAAGCATAAGAGATAAAAAGGAAAACCAGCCCCCTGCAGCTTTGGGTCTGCCATATTTCAGAGAAGAAAGATAGTAATTTTTAAAAAGTAATGGCTGCAACAATGAAAAGCCTTGATGGCTGAATCTTGTTGCGGCTCTTCTTTTTGTAAGCATTATAAAAATTTGGAGTTGTGTTTTAATGCGGAAGATATCTGTTTTGCTTGTTATTATAGCAGGTTCTTTGTGGGGGACATCGGGAATATTTGCTACCAATTTAAGACGGTTGGGCTTTGATTCATTACAGATGGCACTTATGCGAAACGTTGTTTCGGCAGTATGTCTTTGGATTTATTGCTTTTCAAAGCATAGAGACTGCATAAGGGTTTCTCCCAAAAAGCTTGTGCTTTTTGTTTTGTCAGGCTTGGGCTTGTACGGAACGGGAGCATTCTACTATGCGGCTATGAAGGCTGCCTCTATATCTGTTGCTGTAGTGCTTATGTATCTTGCTCCGGTAATTGTTATGGTGTATTCTGCTATGTTTATGGGCGAAAAATTCACCATGCGCAAGCTCTTGGCTGTAGTCGGAGCTCTGGTAGGTACGGCTCTTGTTACAGGTGCTATAGGCGGTGTAAAACTGAGCTTGTATGGTATTGCTCTGGGGCTCATGTCCGGCATATCGTACAGCCTTTACAACATATGTGTTAAGTATGAGATGAAAAGAGGCGATCAGCCACTTATAGCTGCTGCTTTCTGCTTTTTGGTTGCCGCTGTAGTGTCTGTAGCACTGGGGAAACCTGTAGATACATTTAGTAAAATATGTATGAATTTCAACGAGGTTATTCCTTGGGCATTATCTGTGGGAGTAGTTACATCAGTTGTGCCGTATATTGTATATACATATGCCATGAAGCATCTTGACGCAGGTGTGGCAACTACACTGGGTTCTGTAGAACCAATGGTGGCTACCGTTATAAGTGTGGCACTCTACGGAGAAATAATTTCTTTGAATTCATATTTGGGAATATTTCTTATCTTGGCATCGGTTGTGCTTTTAAGCACAAAACAGTAATACAAAATAAAGCGTGTGTAAAAACTCAGTTTGTTTTTACACACGCTTTTCTTATTCTATTACATCAATTACAGGTGAAGATATTATTCCTGTCTGCTTTGGCTCGTATTCATAGGACAAAGCATAATTTCTTGTGTACCACACACCGGGGTCCACATATTTTTCACCGCTGCTGTCGTGCAGAGGTCCAAATGTGTTTACTCTGTTTCCAAAGAGTGTAAACTCTATCTTGTGTTTACCTTCGGAAACATCGGGGATTTCAAGTGTGTATGGCGGATACACAATTCTGCCTTTTGTTTCGCCGTCGAGAGCTACTTTTATAAGAGCACCGCGGTATCTGTTTGCACGGATTTTAAGGTTACCCTTGGGTACTTCTATGTCTGCGCTGTAAATAACATTTCCACCATAGAATGGCATACCCTGCGATGTAATATCCGAAAAGCCTATGGTATCGGATGGGGTAGTTATTATCTTTTTACAGCCTTTTACAATTACATCAAAGTTACCTAATACAAAGTAGTTTTCAAGGCTTATACGCTTGGTGATTGGTGCGTTTATCTCTATTGTGTTTACACCTTTTTTAATAGTGCCGAGCCTATATTTTTTGATTGCTCTGTCTACGTAGTAGCCACATTCTTTGAGTTCTACGCTTTCACCGTTAAATTTAATATACTCTGCCTCTTCGCCTGCGATGAATGTATTTTCTATATCTGCAAGGCTTGTAAATTCATAGCGTATTGTTATGTAGTGGCAAGGCGGTTCATCGGGTAGAGCCCATGGCTGAATATCTCTTCCGTCTGCCTTGGGGAAGCCGAGAACCTGACGGCATTTTTCGTCTATGCGGAGTATCTCCTCCGTATCGTGGAATGTTGCCTCGTCATCGAGTTTGTACTCTGCCATATCTACAACAAGTACATTATCCTCGGATCGCGAGTAAGAAACATTCTTTTTAAAGTCTATGGTTTTGAGTACCTTCCTGTCCTCGTTTATAATAAGTGTGCCCAGACCTTTGTAATTTAAGTTACTGCTCGAGGGTGCACTTATCATAGCGCCCGAACCATAGGAAGCCGAAGAATCTTCGGTTTCTTCAAGATACAAAAGAATACTGTCAAATGGATAAATTCTTTTGTATATATTGGTCTTGCCGTCTTTTATTTCAAAGGCAATCTTTTCGGTTGTTCCATCTACTGTGTTGTACAAAGTGGGGATAAATTGTCCGTCAAACACTATTGTAAGATCTTCGGGGAATCCCATGTCTATAGTGGGTTTTTCGTAGTTTCTTGAGCTGTGTGCCATAAAGAACCATAAATTGTCATTGTCGCGTCTTAACTGGTGCACAAAGTTTGCAGAACTTTCGCCCTTGGCATTGTATACCTTGGCTGTTGCCATGTCTTCCACCGCGGAGAGAATGGCAAGCTTTTCGTAATCAACTTTTGTGGATTTATTGTATAATTCCTTTATTTCTTCGCTTCGCATAGCATCTATAAACTCGGGGCACTCACCTGAAAATATGAGCTTTCCGCCGTTTTCGACAAACTTACTGAGAAGGTCAAATGTTGTTCTGCGAAGGGTTTTGCATCCGGGTACTATTATGGTAGAATAGTTCATCTTGCCTACATTTAGCTTGTCTGTTACGCCGTTGCATTGTTTGGGGAGCAGAGCTTCGCTGATAAAGTCAAAGTCTACCATGCCTTCACAGAGCCACTTTGTCATGTTTGCAAAGTTTCTGTCGAGGCTTTCCTTTATTTCCGAGCTTGTGTCCGCAGGTCCGAAGTGAATCCAGAAGCTTTCTATAGGATGAATTACACCCACATTTACCACGCTATCTCCGCGAGAGAGAACAGCAGCAAGTCGTGCATAGTGATCCTCTACATATTTGTATTCTTCGTACCAAGGAATATGAGCACTAAGCGATGCAGGGTAGTCACGCTTTGCAGAACCTTTCATAGACATCCATGCAAGGTGAGGAGCACGAACGGTAGCTCCCATAGCCACCTGCCAGTCACCTTGGAATTTGTGACCGCGGAAGTCAAAATCCCAGTTGGTTACACCGTAGAGCTCGGTGAGCATAGCTTCCTTGCCGTATTGGCGTACTGCAGACTGTACCTGTTTTGCAGTGTTAAGTTCTATTCTGTCGCACAAGAGATCCATGCCCGGTATCTCAAACCATTCATAAGCTCTCATAACTTCGCCTACGGCACGAGTTTGTGAGTCAAGGGTTTGTTCCCACATCATATGTCCTGTGAGTGCTATGCCGTTATTTTTGCACCATGTACCGCACTTTTTGGCTGTACTGTCGGTAAATCTCTGGCATGAGTGCTCGTGGTAACGGTATCTTGCAACAGACACATCGCCATTTGGCAGGTCAAAAAACAGTTCGGGTATCTTGTCGGCAATATCCTCGCCGTATTCTTCCATGTATGTATCGGTAAAATCGGTAGTCCATGGTATCATTACAAGGGTATCGCTTTTTGCAAAGGGGAGATACTGCATAAATCCGAATTGCGGTTCATCCATAAATATTGCAGGGATTGTATTATCAAAGCTTTCGCCGACTTCTCTTTTGTATGCTTCGTGTGTTACATCCAAAAACTTCTGCATAGCTTCGTGGCTCATGCCGTCAACGGGTGTACCGCCGTTGTGCCAGCCTGCGTAGTCGGGATCTTCGTCTATTGCGGTAGGCTCTACAAAAGCATATCTCTTTATGCCTTTTGCCTCGTCATTTTCGCCTATTCTTTTGTACGACTTCAGGTAGCCGTCTTCGGTGAGCTCTATATCGTATACACCTATAAGGAAAGCAAGACCTTCCTCGGTAGCAATATCTCTTGGGTAAAAATCAACCTTTTGTGATGTAAAGTGAAGCTTTTTCTGACGGTACTTTTTGGTAAGTGTAACATAACCGCCTGCAAAACCCGAGGGCCATCTGTCCTCGTCATATATCCAGGCGAGCATGCCTTCTTTTTCTGCTTTGTCACGGCAGAATTTAATGCAGTCCATAAACTCCTCGCCAAGGTACTTTGTAGCAAGTCCCGAGCGGGAATGCATATGAAATCCGCCGTATCCCATCTTTTTGAAGTCATCTATCTGCTGTGACATAAC
>JAZLCB010000450.1:0-5659 GCA_045614005.1 Clostridia bacterium | reverse complement strand
AGCACCGAAAATTCTTTGAACCAAAATCAAGACAAAATAGTTTGTTTTTCGAGGCGGCAGGTCGCAGGAATACTGTCGTATTTCAAGACCGACAACGAAGAAAAACGGCTATTTTACTTAATTTTGGCGAGTTCGGATACTGACGCAATTGCTTAAGATGTATTTGCTTTTCTTGTCATCAGTACCATTTATCCTATTCCAACAATCCGAACAAAACTCTGCCATAAAATCACCCCCCTGTATATTATAGGTCAATTTCACCATAATTTCAATAGGGTAATTTGCCATAATATATGTTAGAGGTGAGTGTCATGAATAGATTGAAAGAACTCCGAATTGAAAAGGGATATACACAAATAAAAATGCAGATGCTGACAGGTATCGACCAAAGCGATTACTCAAAGTTGGAAAACGGCAAAAGATATTTCACATTTGAACAATGTCGAAAACTAGCAATAGCGTTAGAAACAAGCATGGACTATTTGGCAGGCTTAACCGACGAAAAGAAACCCTATCCGAAAAAATAAAGATAATAAAAAAGACAAATATATTCCGAAACAAAACTTTTAAAAAAGTATTGATTTTTAATGCCACATATGATATTATATTAAGGTGATTTGACTAAGGCCCCTTGGTCAAGCGGTTAAGACGGCGCCCTCTCAAGGCGCAATCATGGGTTCGATTCCCGTAGGGGTCACCAAATAAAAAAGACATCCGAACAGGGTGTCTTTTTTGTTTGCCCTACGGGTGAGAAGCCATGGCCTGTACAAACTCAGCCAAAGGCATATGTAAACGACAACATGAAAAAGCTCAAATTCGGCGAGCTTACATGGGCGCCCTGAGCGAAGCGAGGAAGTACTCGTAGGGGTATTCGATTCCCGTAGGGGTCACCATAACAGATAGAGTAATTGATACAATTTATCAGTTACTCTATCGTTTTTTATGCTCAAAAACCCTTGTTTTAAGCTATTCTTTCGAGAAGGAGGGTGCATATGTAATTTTGAGAGTTCGAACCGGGGATGTTTTTTGCCCACCTTTTATGTTTCTACAATAAATATTTAGCTTCTTATCGTTTCAAAATATACTAAACATGATACTGTAAGTAATTGCTTTAAATAAAGAAAAAGTCAAGTGTTTTTTAAAATTTAGAAAAAAATTAAAGCAGTATTATATGTGGAAAAATGACGTATTATTTTTGATAAAGAGGTTATGTCTACAAAATAGAACAAACCAAAATGTAGTTGATTTTTATGAAAATGTAGACAGAGCACTTTGAAAAGCACGAATATAAGCCATGTTTGAAGCATACATGATTTCTAACAAACAGCAAAATTGGTAAAAGTTATTTTAAAACTTTTTTGCAATAGCAACTGAATAACAATTATTTTAAAGGCGGAGCAACCTGCCTTTTTTACTTTAGTAAGGTTTTTTGCATTCTTTTGCCTTAAAAAGATAAACTTAATAAGGGGAATTCTTCTTAATATATTGACATTTCCCTTAATATGCGCTAATATTTAAGGGAAAGAAAGGCGGTTAAGGGCATGAGAGTATTTAATTATTCGTTAATCAAAGAACAAAAATGGGATTCAGAACTCCTTGGTCTCGTTGCAGCTATATATAAAGAAGCCGGTAAACAAGATCTTTATCTTAAACAGCGCCCGGAAGAACTTGAAAAGCTTGTTGAGATTGCAAAAATCCAAAGTACAGAGTCTTCTAATGCGATTGAAGGTATTGTGACGACAAATACCCGTATTAAGCAACTTGTTGAAGAAAAAACCACTCCAAGAAACCGCGATGAGCAAGAAATTGCAGGTTACAGAGATGCGCTTAATATTATCCACGAGAATTTTGATGCAATTCCTATTTCGAAAAACTATATATTACAGCTTCATAAAATCATGTATAGTCATATGAATAACCCTGTCGCAGGCAGAACCAAGAGTGTCCAAAATTATATAAGTGCAACCTATCCCGATGGTCACTCAGAAGTGTTGTTTACACCGCTTGCTCCTTATGAAACAGAGGAAGCTCTTGATAAGATTTGTGAAGAGTACAATAAGGTTATCGGTAATTTTGAACTGGAACCGCTGATTGCTATTCCGACCTTTATTCATGATTTTCTGTGCATACATCCCTTTAATGATGGAAACGGGAGAATGTCAAGACTTCTCACAACTCTTTTGTTATATAGAAGCGGTTTCTATGTTGGGAAATATATCTCCCTTGAGTCAAAAATAGCAAAGAATAAAGATTTGTATTATGATGCTTTGAATAATTCTCAGGACGGTTGGCATGAAGGTGCAGAAGATGTAATGCCGTTTATAAAATACATTCTCGGCACAATTCTTGCAGCATATAAAGATTTCGAAGATAGATTTTCTATAGTTGAAGAAAAACTTCCCGCAATTGAAATGGTAAGAAAAGCCTCATTAAATAAAATCGGTCGCTTTACCAAGCAGGATATACGAGAACTTTGCCCTTCTCTCAGTGTAAGTTCTGTTGAAGGGGCTCTTCGTAAAATGGTAAGCGAAGGAGAACTTAAGCGAGAAGGTTCAGGGAAATCTACTTGCTATTATAGATTGAAATAAGTTAGGAGAAGAATATGATTAAATTTATTTGCTACCCCAAATGCACAACTTGTCAAAAGGTAAAGAAATGGCTTGATGACAACAAAATTGAATATGAACTTCGTGACATAAAGGAAAACAATCCGAGTTTAGAGGAACTTTCTGCTTGGTATAAAATGAGTGGATTACCACTGAAGAAGTTCTTCAATACTTCCGGACTTTTGTATAAGTCAATGGAGCTGAAGGACAAGCTCCCAACCATGTCCGATGAGGTGCAGTTGAAACTTCTTGCAACAGACGGGATGCTTGTAAAGCGTCCGCTTGTAATTGGTGAAGATTTTGTGTTAGTTGGTTTTAAAGAAAGTGAATGGAGTGAAAAATTTTAAAATGGACAGCATAAATCATTTCTATAAAAAGTCTAAAGAGTTTTGCTTGTTTTTAGCAGAAAATAGTCGGTTTGAATTGATTGATTGTAAAGAGTTCATTTTAAAATTGCTTGATATCTATAGTCTTGCTTTAAAATTGGCGGATGTGGAACCTGATATAGAATTCATAAAAAATGTTAAAGCAGATAGCTTAAATATAAGTTTTGGTGAATTTGATATATATTGGGAAATGTATAATCCGAAAGAATGTGATGAAGCGGTTTGCGGCAGTCTGGCGGATGATTTTTCCACAATATACAATGAACTAAAAATTGGCATATTATTGTTTGAAGAGAATGACTTAAAAGAAGCTGCTTGACAATGGAAATGGAGATTCGAAAATCATTGGAGCTATCACGCAGTAGATGCTTTACGTGCGTTAAATAATATTTTATTTTACTAAAGGAAATGCACCCTCTGGAAAAAGAATATTCTTTGTATTAAAGGTAATTTTATTCTTCAAACAAAAAGGCATCCAACCGGATGCCTTTTTATCATTTACAAATATTTCATTTTACAGGATTACAAGTAAACAGCACAGTTGCCTCACCTTTGATGCAGTAGTCGCCCATGCCTGCAGGTACAAACACGGTTTCGCCTGCACATACCGTCATGGCAAATTCGCCTACCGATATTTCAAAACTGCCGTCTACACTTAAAAGCGCATGGTAGCTTGTACTATCTGCTCTAAGGTGCTTTTCGCCTTTTAGCTTTATTTCCTTTACTTCAAAGTACTCACAGCTTGCAAGGATTCTTATGCCGTCTTGCTCCTTGGGTTCTTTGCGTATGGTTTTTCTAAGGGTAGATGCCATGATGCCTTTTTCTATATGAAGCTCCCTCTCCTTGCCGTCCTTACCCACTCTGCCGTAGTCGTAGAGTCTGTAGGTGACATTGGAATTCTGCTGAATCTCTGCAATGAGATTGCCTCTGCCTATGGCATGGATTGTACCTGCCTCCACAAAGAATACATCGCCTTTTTTGGAGGGGACACTGTTTAAAAGTTCTTCAAGCCTTTTCTCTTTTATGGCATTTTCCATTTCTTCTTTGGTGGTGTCCTCTTTGAGTCCGTATATGATGCGTGCATCGTCCGTTGCATCTACAACATACCACATCTCTGTTTTCCCGTTTTGATTTTCCCAATTTTTGGCTTGTTCATCATTGGGATGAACCTGAACAGAAAGATTGTCGCAAGCATCTATGAGTTTAATGAGTATGGGAAGCTCGCCACCTGAAACACTTGTACCCAAAACAGAAGGATTAGCCTTTATATATTCATCCAGACTTTTGCCGTGGTGCTTGCCTCCCGATATAAAGCTCAGGCCGTCCTTGTGACAGCTAAGCTCCCAGCTCTCTGCAACAGGAGTTATGTCGGTATTTTTGCCATATATGGTGCGGAGCTTCTCGCCGCCCCAGATATAGTCCTTGTATGCGGGTGTTAGTTTTAAAGGTAGTAACATTGCATAATCACTCCGTAACAGTTCTTACAACTATATTATTTACCCTCTGTGAAGTGAACACAGTCTTGGTTTCGCCCGGAAGAAGCGAAAAATAGTTGTCGCTAAACATTACATCCGAATCTATGGAAGTTAATTCTATTTCGTGTGCAAAGCAAGACACGGATACTTCTACCCTATCGTCCTTGTACACGACATTTACTTCGGGCCTTTTGTATTCAAAATGCTTGGGCTTTACAAAGAGCTGACACTCGCTTGAAATCTCGCCATCTGCACCAAAGAGTTTGTAATTGAAAACCAAGTTGGTTTTGTCCTTGTAGCAGGTTATATAATCCGAAAAATCGAGTGTTGTAAATTCGCTTACATCGAGGCTGTCTGCAGTAACATCGTACATACCGCTTTTTATCACGTTGCCCTCGGAATCGGCAAGTCGCCACTCTACCCTGCCACAGAAAGCATCGTTTGCATCGTTTACAACGCAAAGATTTACTTTGCTGTCCTCGATATCTGCCGAAAGAAGTACAGGTGCATAAAAGCGCTTGGACTTGTAATGGAGTGCCTTCCATCTGCCGTAATAATCTATACCTGCCCATGATGCAACAGGCCAGCAATCGTTTGTCTGCCAATACAGAGTACCCATACATCTGTCGTTCTTGCTGTTTCGGCGGAAGTGCTCCACACCAAAACGCATGGACTCTGCCTGAAGAAGCTGTGAAAGATACACAAGGTGTTCAAAGCTGTAGGGGTATTTATAATTTCGTGAAATATATGTAAGTATTCTTTCGTTTGCCGATCCGTTTTTCTGATGCTTTTCCATAACATACGAAAAGATATTCATATCTTCGGGAAGTGCAAAAGTCTCTATTGTCTTAACACAGGGGAACGACTGGAAGCCAAATTCCGACAAGAATCGGAAATGATAATTTTTGTAATCCTCAAAAGGCTCCATGCCGTGCCATACAGACCAGTAGTGTCTGTCGCCGACATTTTCGTTATGAGGATCATCAAATCCACCGCCCGACGACGGCGAAGAACTCCAATAAAAACGATTGGGGTCGTATTTCTTTAAAACATGGGGAACAACATACTCAAACAGCCTTATATAATCTGCCTTGTGCTTAGGCGAATACTTTTTGGGCCAGCTCCAGTACGACCATGCCTCTTCCATCTCGTTATTACCGCACCACAGAGCGATACAGCTGTGATGGCGAAG
>JAZLCB010000449.1:0-3294 GCA_045614005.1 Clostridia bacterium | reverse complement strand
GACAGATATTTCGGTATCACTTCAGAAGAAGCTCTCCGAAGTCAGTTATATCAGTACGCTCAAAATTGTTACAAAGCTTGAATCAAAACTGGACGAAACAAAAAAGTATCTTTTTGAACTTGGTGACGGAAACAGGGTGGAATCCGTTGTAATGTATTATAAACACGGTATAACAATTTGTATTTCGTGTCAGGTCGGATGCAGAATGCGCTGTAAATTCTGCGCGTCAACCATAGGCGGATTGGTGCGTTGTCTTACACCTGGCGAGATACTTGACCAGATAATATTTGCCCAAAAGGATATAGGAAAGAGAATTTCAAATGTTGTTATGATGGGTATCGGTGAACCGCTTGATAACTACGATAATGTGATTAAGTTTCTAAAAAATGTCAATGACGAAAACGGCATTAACATCGGTTACAGACATATATCACTGTCAACATGCGGTCTTGTTCCTAACATCAGAAATCTTATGCAACTTGATTTGCCTATAACCCTTAGTGTATCGCTCCATGCACCTACCGATGAGGTTCGAAGCTCAATTATGCCGGTAAACAATGCGTATCCGATAAAAGAGCTAATCGGTGCAGTAAGAGAGTATGTAGCGTTTACCAAAAGAAGGGTAAGCTTTGAATATGCAATTATAAATGGGGTTAACGATAGTGACGAATGTGCAAAAACTCTTGCGGCAATGCTCAGAGGAATGCTTTGCCATGTTAACCTGATACCGGTTAATAAAGTTAAAGAAAACAGTTTTGAAAAACCCTCAAAAGAGAGAATAAAAGCCTTTATGGCTGTTTTAGAACGCAGCGGTATTGCTGTCACCGTCAGACGAGAGCTCGGAAGCGACATAAGTGCTTCCTGCGGACAGTTAAGACGGAATAATGAGAAGAAGGAGGAGCTTCTATGAAAATCTCATACGGAACAGATGTAGGAATAACCCGAAGTGAAAATCAGGATTCGGTATATGTACACAGCTTTTCTGAAACAAGTGGACTTTTTATCGTAGCAGACGGAATGGGCGGATATGAAGGCGGAAAGCTTGCGAGTTCTACGGCTATCGAGGTCATTTCCGATCGAGTTATAAAAGAATTTGCCGATAATCTCAGCGGTGAGGAATTAAAAGAGCTTCTTCAGGTATCGATAAAAAAAGCGAGCGAAGAAATATACAAATTGTCTTTAGGCAAAAGTGAACTCAAGGGCATGGGTACAACGGTTGTTGCTTGCATTATTGCATCCGGAGTTCTTTATACAGCCAGTGTAGGAGATAGTCGCGGCTATTTGTATACCGATAAAGTTTTGAATCAGATTACAACAGACCACTCTTTGGTGTACGATTTGTATTCTAAGGGACTTATTTCCAAAGAAGAAGCAAGAAAACACCCACAAAAAAATGTTATAACAAGAGCAGTTGGTTCTGAATCAATAGTGCTCATAGATACATTTGAAACTAAGCTCAGGACTAATGATATCGTGTTGGTATGTTCGGATGGATTACATACTATGGTTTCCGAAGAAAAAATATCCGAAATCCTCGATGAGACCTGCGAAAACACGGCAGAAGAGCTTATAAATCTTGCTAATGAAAATGGTGGCAAGGACAATATTACGGTAATCACGGTTAAAATTTCGGACGAGGTGAAATAAATGATAGGTACAGTACTTGGCGGTAGATATACAATTTTAGAAGAAGTAGGCAAAGGCGGCATGGCATGTGTATACAAAGCACAATGCAACGTCCTTAACAGAATAGTTGCTGTTAAAGTATTAAGAAATGATTTGGAGGGTGGCGAAGAATTCGTAAATCGCTTTAAGGCAGAAGCACAGTCTGCAGCATGCCTTGCACATCCTAATATTGTTTCGATATATGATGTAGGTGAAGAAAATGACCTCTACTACATCGTTATGGAATACATCGAGGGAACTACATTAAAAGAATATATTAAGCAGAAAGGAAAACTTTCCTCTGCTGACAGTGCCAGCATAGCTTCACAAATATGCGGAGCTCTTTCTGTTGCACACGAAAAGAATATAATACACAGAGACATAAAGCCTCACAATATAATGATTACTTCCAATAATCTTGTCAAAGTAACAGATTTTGGTATTGCGCGTGCAAGCAACAGTTCCACCATGAGAGTGGCTGATTCCATTTTGGGATCAGTACATTATATATCACCCGAACAGGCACGCGGTGGATATGTGGATTGTCGCAGTGATATATATTCACTTGGTATTGTACTTTATGAGATGCTTACAGGCAAAGTGCCTTTTGAAAGTGAATCTCCAATAGCTGTTGCTATGAAACATCTGGAAGAAATCCCCGTAAGTCCGACCACTCTTTCGCCTGATGTTGCGGTAGAGATGGAAGAGATTGTTCTTAAAGCAATATCCAAAGAAACAAGAAAGAGATATCAAAGTGTAGAAGAATTTAAAAATACTCTTGATAATTTCTTGTTTGCAGTCAAAACAGGAGGTGAACCTGAAGAGGTAGTAGCAGAAGCGGAAGAGAGCGAACTTGCATCCGGAGCTGTGCTTGATTTTGCAGATGAAGAGGTTGAAACGTCTTCCGGTGAAGAAGCTGTTATAATTGATAATGAAGCTGCAGAGGATGTTGATGCGTCCGATGTAAACGAATATGAAGAAATTGACGAAGATGAGGAAGAATACGAGACAAAACGTTCACCTCTTAACATGATAATTGCTGCTGTTCTCATAGCGCTTTTTGTTGTAGGCGGTGGATTTTTGGGTGCTTTGTACTTTGTAAATCCTGATGCACCGATATTTATGTTTTTCAAAAACAGCGATGTTGATGTACCGGATTTTACCGATATGCAGTTTGAAAAGGCACAGAAGCTTGCATCGGAGTATGGCTTAGTGTTGGATATAGGTGACAAACAGCCCGGACCCAGCGAAGAGGGTACAGTTCTGTATCAGAGTATTTCTAACGGAAATTCCGTTAAGAAGGGTACACACATTACCGTACATGTCAGCGCAGGTCCTGAAAATATAGATACAGCATCGTATAGAGGTGTATCTAAAGATATAATTGATGAATTTAGAGAAAAAGGCTATGATGTCGAAGAAAAATATGTGACAAATTCGGATGTAGCCGAAGACAGAATAATAAGCGTAACCCGTAGTGGAGATACATTCATATTCACAGTAAGCCTTGGCGAAAGCGGCGAATCCGAATGCGTAGTACCTAATCTTTTAAGATGTACTAAATCGGAAGCAAGACAGTTACTTGAGGAATATGGATTGTTACTCAACGAAAGCGTAACATACATCGAT
>JAZLCB010000448.1:0-4337 GCA_045614005.1 Clostridia bacterium | reverse complement strand
AGGCAAGGCTGCGGTTGTTCCGCTTTTCTATATGGACAACCTCGCAGGCATGAACTTTATACCTACAGAATATGTAGACATAACAGACGAAATCGACTTAAAGATTCAGATGCTCGAATGTCACGAAAGCCAGATTAAATGGATGCGTGACCACGACCACATTGACTTCCCCGAATTTGTGCGTTCCTGCTCAAGAGTAAGAGGAATTCAGTGCAATGTTCAGTATGCCGAAGGATTTACTCAGGAGCTTGTATGGCCCAAGGTACTTCCCAAGAGATTACTTCCGTAAGTTATTTAACTTAATATACAATTTTGAAAGGAGATTTATAAAATGGACTTTTTATCTACTTACAAAGGCAGCCTTCTGGAAAACTTTTTCCCCAAGGGCTGGGATCTTGCAAAAATGGACGCTTGCTGTGAAAAGGGCGTAGCAAGAGAGGATTTCTGGCACAAGGACTTCAATCCTATCGAATGTCAGGATATCGGCGAATTCGACACACTTATGGGTCACGAAATCGCACTTCAGATTAAGAACGCACGCGAAAATGGCGAAAAACTTGCTATGATTCTTCCTGTTGGTCCTATGGGTATGTACAGATGGGCTGTTTATTTCCTTAAAGAATGGAATGTGAAATGTGACCATGTTTATACATTTAACATGGATGAATGGGCTGATGCTGAAGGTAACACACTCCCCAACACTAACCCCGCTTCCTTCGAATACAGCATGAAGCAGGCTTTCTTTGACAAGCTCAACAAGACAATCCCCGCTTCACAGCGTAACTTCGCTACAAAGGAAAACCTTCCTACATATCCCGAAAAGATTGCTGCATTAAAGGCAGAGGGCGTTAAGCTCGTACTCGTATTCGGTATAGGTAGAGCTTGCCACATTGCTTTCTGGGAGCCCCACTTTGCAGACGAATTCGATACAGTTGAAGAATGGAAGAAGCAGTGCTATCGTATCGGCGCTAAGCTCAATCCTCTTACAATTGAGCAGAATGCTATAACAAGCTTCAAGAGCCGTACAACACTTGTTCCTTGCTCCGCTAACACAATCGGACCCGGTCTCTTCCTCCAGGCTGACTACATCATCGGCGGTTGCGACGGTGCATTAAGCCGTGGCATGGGATGGCAGGGTATGAGCTTCCTCACAACTCTCCACTATGGTCCCGACAAGAGCATAACATCTTCATTCATGCCCACAATGCCCGGTAAACTCTTCTACCTTAAAGAGCTTGCTGGTCCTCTTACAGCTGAATGTAACTAATATTCCAAATATTAAAGGAGTTGAAACGGCAGGTTTCAACTCCTTTTTTATCACAGTCCGGGTGCGACCATCTTTTTGGTCCATCCGGTTTTTTCGTATTCACCATTAGAAGGCATTGCCTTTCGCACAACGTGAGCACAATAGAAAAATTTAATTTCGTTATTATCTTTTAGCTTTGCATCGTACGAAAGTCTTCCGGCATATACCATCTTAGGAAATCCTCTGTCAAGAGATTGCCATGTTGTATGTATAATACCCTTGCATCCTAACGTTTCGGCAGTTTCTACAGCTTCTTCAATTACTTCGTATTTATCCCACGGGCAACAGAGAACATCAAAACCCGCTTCGCGGATTGTTGCGGAAGAACGCCATATTTCTCCGCGCTTGAAGTATTCCCAATCAGCTACAACAAAATCCCGGCTTACATTGTCTATAAGAAGCTTTGCAACTTCTTTGGAGGAATTTGATGCATAGCCATCTGTCCAGCTACCCTCAAGAAGCATATCGTGCCACATTATGGGGCGTCTGCCCTTGGCTTTGAGTTCATCGGCTATTTCATTAAGGTACTCATACAGCACCTTCGCCTTATTAATATCGTGTCCGTAGGCATACGCCTCGTCGCAACCCAAATGAAAATACTCACCATCACCACACAGCTCCATAAGCTCTTCGCGAATGCATCTGTGCAAATTACGGACATCTTCTCTTTCTATATTCCATATCCACCCATAGGACTCAAACATATATTCAAGCTTGGGATTCTGGTCAAGCACCACATGTTTGCCGTTTATGGCGCGAGCCGAAGCTGCGTGACCGAGATGATTTAACATAGGTATTATTTCGAGTCCGAGCGCTCTTGCCTCGTCAAAGAGGTCCTTTATTTCCTTTTTGTCATATGCAAACGGCCAAGAAAGTTCCTTCATACAATCGAACTTTAACATACCCCAGAATTCTGTTATAACATGTGAATACATGGATATAGCACAGCTACGGATGCATTTTCTTAAAAAATCGTACTCTGTTTCGGGGAATACACAAAGATGCACACATCTTAAATTCAAATACGGTTTACCGATTTCAAGGACATTTTCTGCATAAAAGACATCCTCTGCTTCGTTGTATTTTATTTTTTCCAAAAAAGAAATATATCCCCTGATTACCGCGGAGTAGTTTACACCGCCGATATACACGCCACTATCTGTAACACTTAGTACATATTCTCCATCGGCAATATCCGCTCCGGTACATTCTCCTATGGTAATACAGTTTTTGTCATGACAAAAATCAAAAAGCCAATTTGTGCCATATGTATAGTTGCCGGTTAATTCTTTTATAACCGAGTGATTTGCCTTTTGAGGCATCGCTATTTTTACGTTGGTTTTAAGAATATAAGACATACAGTTTACTCCCCGATATTAATAATTCATAAGTATCAGAGCAATAAAGCCCAGAATTATGCCAACTATCTGCTTTCTTGTCAATTTATCTTTAAAAATCAAAACTCCCGACAAAGTAGACAGCAGCATTGTTCCTCCCGTTTGCGCAGGAAAGAGAAAAGTGCCGTCTATATGCACAAGACCATAGGTAAAAAAGAGCTGATACAAAGCCAACGATACACCTACCGCCACAGCATATTTTATTACATCAAAATTAAGTTTGAAAGTTTTTTGACTGTTCTTTTTTGCAATGGAATATATAACAGATGACATCAAAGCAGCCATAAGATAAATGCAGGAAATAAACGCCCTGTTTTCGTCAGAATACGAAGACTCTCCGAAAAACTTCTGGACTACGGAGGCACATGAATTTGTCAGCATGGCAACACCGGCATATACAAGCCATTTTTTCTCGCTGATTTTAACCTCGGTCGTGCCGTTGCACACTACAAAAGATATAATCATCATTATGATTGCAACAAGGCGTACGGCGGAAATTTTCTCATCAAAAAATATGTATGATGCAATAACATTTATAACCATGCTGAAATTTACTGCAAGTACAGTAAGCGAAACGTTGCCGACAGAAAGTGCCTTTGTATAAAACATCTGATAACCGATTGTGAAAATCGCCGCCATGGCAGCGTATATCCACACAGCGCCGGAGCAGTTAAACATCCATGGTAAAAAAACTACCGAGATAACCGCAAATGCCAAAATATTAAAATACAAAGCATCTGCGGAATTTTTTACATTCTTTTTGCTGATTGCGCTCTGAAAACACATTTTGGCTGTAGCAAGAACGCTCAACAACACCGCAAGAATCAGTTGCATGTTAACCTCACCTCCCATGTAAGTGTAATTATATAATACATCCCCACAACAAATAATCCAACCCAATTTAGCAACCAAAAGGTTTGAATTTCACAACTATTTGACAGCAGAATATTAATATGTTATAATTTGCAAAAGCGAGGTGTTATCTGTGTTTAATGATGATTTTTGTGTAAAAAACAACGACATAACCGTATTTGAAATAGGGTGGCAAAAACAAACTGCACAATCAGGTCACCGTCCATACGATGCATTATCGCTCCGCCTGGAGGGTGAGTGCGAATTTATAACCGATAAAAAATCCGTAGAAGCCTATGCGGGTGACATTGTTTATGTACCTGCAAATGTAAAATACACTATGAATTCAAAGAAAAATGAAAAGCTGTATGTAATACACTTTTACTCCGGGACACCGCAATCGGAAAACATAGAGGTATTTACTCCAACCAATTTTAATCTCTTTAAGGATTTGTTTGAAACAATGCATCAAGCCTACACTTCAAAGTCTGACGGACATAAATTTTCTGTTATATCGGTTCTCTACAAAATAATATCACAGATATACATCCAAACGCGGGAGGAATCACTTTCTTCGTACAAAAACTTAAGTTACACCATAGACTACATTCATTCAAACTACACCGATGAAAACATATCTGTAAAAAAGCTTGCTGAGCTTACTATGGTAAGTGAAAATTATTTTCGAAAAATATTTTTTAAAAAAACAGGTACTACACCGCTTAATTACATAAACAATCTTCGACTTTCTTTAGCAGACAACATGCTCGAATCGGAATACT
>JAZLCB010000447.1:0-2172 GCA_045614005.1 Clostridia bacterium | reverse complement strand
GGTGCCTATTACCTCTGAAGCGGCTGAGCGTTCACTATAAAGCTTATAGTTATAATAATCTCCGAGAATATATTTTACAGTATTTGCAGGAGTTACATTTTCAGGCAAGTAACGACGGATGCTGATTAATTCTTCTGCATACTTATCAGAAAGTGGCATAATATCTACGCCATCATCCCAGCTACTAAGACAACTGATAAATTCACCATTACCAAGATATATGCCACAATAGCTGACTGCCGAGCCTGAGCCAAAGAACAGAACATCACCCGGTTGAATGCTTTCCAAAGCTATATCTTCAACGCAAAATTCCCCTTCATACCCATAATTATAAACGGATTCTGTTGTATATAAAGTGTCCAGAACAACAGAAAGGTTATATGTGGGAACATGCTTTTGCATTACTGAATTTAGCACATATTTAACTAATCCGGGAGCATTGAAGCCATAGGTTCCATCGGGATTTGCAACGCCATCAGACTGCCCCGTAGCATAAATAGTATCCCAATCATTATAAATATCAAGTGCAAGGTCAATTACCTGCTGTTGATATTGTGTTTTACCTTCATAGGTAAAAGTGCTTTTAACAGATGTCAGCTTTTCCTCATCTGCACCCTGCCACAAATACATAAGCTTGTCGTTATAAAAAACTCTGTACCATGAACCCGTTGCACTGCTTGTAATCTGAGTCCCTAACAGAACCTCTTCCATATACCCCAAGGATATAGCATCCGAAGAGGTAGTGGGCAAATCGTATAGCTTTAATTGAGGCAGTTTAACATAACGAGTTAAAAGCTCCTCTTCACTTTCCAATGGTGTTGTTATCCTTACGCAATCCGATGTATCTAACTCTACACCGGAAGCATCCAAAGCCACAACCTTATAATATAAATCTAAACCACTTGTAGCACTGAGATTTGTGTAATAGGTTTTTTCTGTGGAAGAAATCAGACTGTATTCCGAATCTGCCTTTAAAGACCTGTATATATCATATTTTACGGCATTTGCAACTCTGTTCCATGTAAGATACGGCTTACTTGCTTCGTTAAGCGTACCTTCAAGCTCCACATAATCAAGGTAGGTATAATCGCCTAAATATTCCTTAAGAACATAGCCCTTTTCGCCCTTCTCTGTTTCAATATACGCCCATTTGCCGGTGTCAGTATAAAGAACATTTACCATATCGTACAAGGTAAGAGTTCCTACTATATCTGAAGAGGACAAGCGCTCACTATAAAGATTATAGTTATAATACCTTCCAAGCATATATTTTATGGTATTTGCAGGTATTACATTTTCGGGCAAGAAACGGATTGCCTCTGCATAGCCTTCAAGGTAGTTATCCGACAACGGAACAATACAAACCGCGTCATCCCATAAGCTTGTGCTATGTGCAAATTCATTATTACCAAGATAAATTCCGCAATGGCCGATTTCGGTTGACGGGCTTCCATCTGCAAGGCTCTTAAAAAACAACACATCGCCCGGCTGAAGCTCATCAATATTAACCTTTATTGCATTAAGCTCGCCTGCATATCCTGAATTATATATACTTGTTGTTGCATAAAGAGCTGCCACATCCCCGGATAAATTATATACGGGAACATATTGTTGCATTACTGAATTAAGAACATATTTTACAAAGCCTGAGCAATTAAAGCCATAAACACCATTAATATCCGGAACACCATCTGACTGACCGGAAGCATATATGGTTTCCCAATTCTGCGCTATATCAACCGCTAAATCAACTGTCTGTTGTTGATATGCTGTAAAGCCGGTGTAGCTATAACTGCTTTTAGTAGCATTAAGGGTTTCATTAATATCTTTACTGCAAAGATAATACAAACTCCCGTTCTTGAAAGCTCTGTACCAATCGCCATCAACAGTACTCAAAATGCAACTACCCAACTCCACATCCTCCATATACCTTAAGGAAATGGCATCTGAAGAGGTTGTTGGCAAATCATATAGCTTTAATTGAGGCAAATTAACATAACGGGTTAAAAGCTCCTCTTCGCCTACCCAAGGTGCTGTTATCTTCACGCAATCTGAAGAATCTATCTCTGCACCGTAAGCATCGAAAGCCACAACCTTATAATATGAAGCTAAACCTTTTATAGGATTTATATCTACATAGTATGTATCTTCTGTGGAAGATACAAAGCTATA
>JAZLCB010000446.1:0-3436 GCA_045614005.1 Clostridia bacterium | reverse complement strand
AGGTTGCTATCATAAAGTCTCTGTTGAAGTCTGCGTGCTGTTTTTCATCAGAGAATGCACCTGTAGAATATTCTGTAGCGATGATTTCATCTACGCCTGATTCCTTTACAACTCTGTCATAAAGAGCAAGCATTTCTTCCGGATTCTTAATAGTGCCGTTATAGTGAGACTGAAGTCCGAGTTTGTCTACATCCTTCATAGCCCCTACTCTTTCAAGCATTTCGATACGAGCGAAGTAATCTTCATTCCACTGTGCTGCTTCATTGTATACAACTTTTGTGTCAGGATTCATATCATGCATCCATCTCATATATTCTGCAATATATTCTTCACCAAATGTATCTCTAAAAAGTGTATTTGCAACGATTTCGTTGGCAACATCCCACTCTTTCATTTCAGGATAATTTTCGATAACATATTTCATATAATCCTTGATAATCTGATCGAATTTTTCTCTGTTGCCTTCATTGAATGCTGTTTCAAGTTCCTTTGGCATAAGATAATTACCAAGTTTTGATACAAATTTTTCCCATACTATAGAGTGACCTCTGAAGTACTTGATACCATATTGTTTAGCACCGTCGATTTGTTCTCTTGCATTTTCAGGCTGATGAAGTCCCATCTTTGTAATAGATTCAAACACACCTGAATTGAAATTCTGTATCAAGCCATTGAAGTTTGGAGAACCGGGCTTACTTAACAAAGAACCAAACTGGAATTCGTGTTCAAACATATCTGCTTTTATCTTTGCATCAGGGATAACATTTCCGTCTTTGTCTTTGACAACTACTTTGAAGTCACCTTTTCTTATCTGTTCGATTCTCTTATTTGCTTCTACTCTCCACTCTGCATCAGGAGCAAGAACCTTAAGAAGTGAAGCGTCACTGGGAAGGTCTGAAAGCGGATAATTGCCGAAATTGTAGATGTTGAAATCTGCTATTTCTATAGTCTGGGCATTGTATGCAAATCTTACACCCACATTAACAGCATTTTCTACCATAGCACACGGAATATAGAATGTACGGTATGTATTGTCAAATGTAAACACATCAAAAAGTGCCTTTTTGAATGTTTCAGGTGCTTCAATCTGAATCTTCACTTTGCCCAAACCATCTTCTGCATCTGTGGATATACATTTTGCAGTAAATTTAACGAGAAGACTGTCTCCCACTTCGGCACGACCTTTGAGTTTTTCGGTAAATCTGCCTATAATCATAGTATCCTTTTCAGGAGCAACAGGCACAGATACACGCAACGCTTCCGTAAAGCCTTCACCATCTATTGCGACCTTTTCGCATGTGGCACCTTCGACTTTTGAATCAAATTCCATATCATTGATAAATTCTTCAGGAGAAAGGATAAGCTTTGCATCGTCGTAGTTAACTCCTTTTTTTCCTAATACTACATCAAAGTTTGAATAGTATTCGAGGTCGTTTAAATCCTTTGATCTTGTAAACTCTGTTGGAACAGGTCTGTGAACTGTACTTTTGAGAGTAGCAAGAGCCGGTGACTTTGCAACAAGTTTGTCACCAATGATAACTGTCTTTGTATCCCCGTCCCAGTTAACAGTTTCACCAAGGGCTACTGACACAAATCTTACAGGCACCATTGTTCTTCCGTTTACTATCTGTGAAGGTGTATCAAGAGTAACAAATTCTCCATTAACGATAGCAGAAGCTTCACCGATGATATGGGTAATCACAGTGCCGTTAACGCCAAATGCTCTTACTGTTTTTGTTTCTCCGTCCCAGGAGATATCTGCACCGAGAGATTCAAATATGCCTCTCATAGGCACCATTGTTCTGGAATTAATAATCACCGGCATAACATCATATTCATGGTTGTAGCCGTTGATTTTGATTTTGATTGAGTCATCTGCATAAGATACAAGTGAAAAGCTTGTAAGCATAATGCACACAACTACCAATAAAGCCAATACTTTTTTCATTTTCTTTTTCCTTTCTTTAATAAGTGTACTTAAATTATATATTTAATCTACATATAAATCAATACAAAATCTTATCCTTTTTTTATGAAATCTTATCATTTGATACACAACCATTCAAAAACAGGGACAATTGAAGTATCAATTATCCCCGTTATTTGTATTAGTAATATTATTTTCATACCATTTTGCGGCATGAGGAATTTTTACATTTCTTAATCCATTGTGATTTCTAAAATGTTGTCATATCCCTTGTGGAACGCCACCATTACAGTCTTACTCTGTCCGTTAGCCTCTACTGTCACATCATAGTCACCGTAGAAACCTCTTAAGCCAAACTCACCGTTTGTATTTGTGGTTCCCTGTTCATTTGTCCACCACTTGTTGTACACAAGATCCTGATAAGCCTGACCGCCTTTTTTAAGATTCCAGTTGTGATCATAAAGCGGTGCATACATATGAAGTGCATCTGCAGAAGCACCTTCAGGATTATTTGACCAGTGTCCCCACATATAAATACCATCGATATTCGGGTGCGAGAATGTTGCAATCAGAAAGTCTCTGTTGAAATCACCGTGTAATTTTTCATCAATTGCTGCTTTTGTAGAATACTCTGTTACTCTGATCTTCTCAACACCGTATTCATTTGCAATCTTATCATACAAAGCGAGTATATCTGTTGGCTTTTTGATTTCGCCTGTATAGTGGGACTGAAGACCGATTTTGTCAATGTCTTCAAAAGCACCAACTCTTTTCAACATATCGAGACATTCCCAGTATGTAGAACCCCAATGAGAATTTTCGTTGTACAAAACATCGATATCAGGATTTATATCATGCATCCATTTCATATATTCTGCCAAATATTCTTCTCCGAACTTTTCTCTGAAGATTTTGTTTGCGATTATTTCGTTTGCAACATCCCACTCTTTCATTTCGGGATAAAACTCAATTACATATTTCATATAGTCCTTGATGATCTGATCGAACTTTTCTTTATCATTTGCATTGAATGCATCCTCAAGCTCTTTCGGCATAAGATAGCTTCCTCTTTTGGAAACAAATTTTTCCCATACTATAGAATGTCCTCTGAAATATTTGATACCATATTCCTTGGCTCCATCTATATAATTTCTTACTTTTTCGGGATCATGAAGTCCCATCTTTGTAATTGATTCAAACACGCCTGAGTTGTAATTTTCTATATAAGTTCTGAATCTGTTATTATTAAGATCTGCCTTGTTTATCAGAGAACCAAACTGGAACTCATGCTCAAACATATCAGCTTTAATCTTCGCATCAGGAATTACATTTCCGTCTTTATCTTTTACAATTACCTTGAAGTCGCCTTTTCTTATCTGCTCGATTCTCTTATTTGCTTCTTCTCTCCACTGTGCACCGGGAGCCAATTCACCCATTATAGCAGAATCGTTTGGAAGTTTATCAAGAGGATACTCTCCGAAATTATATATACCAAAATCCGCAACCTCT
>JAZLCB010000445.1:0-1420 GCA_045614005.1 Clostridia bacterium | reverse complement strand
TACTCCCTCAAAGGGCGAATTCTGTTTTGAAAACGGTATATCTGTAGTTCTCCCCGCCCGTAGCGGCGATGTCATAAAGTGCGCATCGGAGGATTTTGTAAGCTATCTTTTTAATGTTATGGGCGTTTCCGCGCTTATGTCATATGAGGCAGTAGGCAAGAAGTCTGTGACACTTACAATAGATACCGAAATATCCGAGGACTATATTATAGATGTATCCGACAATATTGTTATAAAGGCAAAGAGCGAAAGGGCATTAGCCCAGTCGCTCTACGCCCTCGAGGATAAAATGAATGTGCGAAAAGCACCGTTTATTAAAAAGGGTGTTATTTCTCACAGCTTCTTATTCTCACCGCGTATGATACATTCGGGTTATGCTCTGGATGAATATCCCAATGAGCATCTTTCGGCTATAGCTCATGCAGGTATGGATTCCATACTTATATTTGTAAAGGATGTTAACAAAACTCCTTCGGGCTTTTTGGATTTCAATGACCTTATAAGCCGTGCTGCCCGCTACGGACTCGATGTATATGCATATAGCTACATGAAGAGTGAATTTCATCCCGAGGATGAGGGTGCAGAAGCTTTCTACGAAAATCTTTACGGCAGACTTTTTGAAAAATGTCCGGGCTTTAAAGGTGTAATCCTTGTAGGTGAATCGGTAGGTTTCCCCAGTCATGACGACAGGGTGGCACCAATCAACAAGATGGTTGCCAAAGACGGAATACCCTATGTTAAGCCAAGACCGGGTTACTTCCCGTGCAAGGACTATCCTCAGTGGCTAAACTGTGTTAAGAATACTATCCGCAAACATAAGGCGGATGCGGACATCGTATTCTGGACATACAACTGGGGCTATGTAAATGAAAAAGAGAGAATTGAGCTTATAGAAAATCTTCCTACAGATATAACTCTTATGGCTACATACGAAATGTTCGAAAGCTATAAGCTGGGTTCCATAAAGCAGACTGTTGCCGATTATTCACTTTCTTTCCCCGGACCGGGACTCTATTTCTCGTCCGAAGCAAAGGCGGCAAAAAAACGTGGCATAAAGCTCTATGCCATGGCAAATACAGGCGGTCTTACATGGGATATGGGTACAATACCCTATGAGCCCATGCCGTACCAATGGTTAAAGAGGTACAAGGGACTTCGCGAGGCTAACGAAAAGTACGGCCTTTGCGGACTTATGGAGTCGCACCATTACGGCTTCTGGCCGTCGTTTGTAAGTGATTTTGCAAAGCAGTGCTATATTGCAGAAAACACCGATTTTGATGCGGTGTTAAAGCAGGTTATATGCGCACGCTACGGCAAGGAAAATGCTGATAAAATTATAAAGGCTTTAAAAAAGTGGAGTGATGCTATAGCAAACTATACTCCCACCGATGCTGACCAGTACGGTGCATTCCGTTGCGGT
>JAZLCB010000444.1:0-4859 GCA_045614005.1 Clostridia bacterium | reverse complement strand
GCGATGTCAGCCTTGATTGCCTCAAAGAAGTTTGTAGCTGCAAGCTCAGCTGCCTTGTATGCGTTGTCAGCATCGCCGGGCTTTACTTCGTGTGCGATTTCTACCTTACCCTTTGTAGCTTCGTCAGCTTCAGCAAGTTCTTCGAACTTGTCGATGAAACCGCTTGCACGGTCAATACCTGTCTGTGTTTCGTCGTGCTGGCTAACACCAACTACATACTTATCAGCTGCTGCGATTTCTTCTTTGATTGCTGCAAAGAAGTTTTCTGCTGCTAAGTTAGCTGCGAGGTAGTTGCTTGTAGCAACGGAAGCGATTATGGGGTTCTTGTCTGCATCGTCAAGAGCCTTAACGTCGTTTGCCCAGATACCACTATCGAACTGAACTACGGGGATTTTCATATCCTTTGCCTGTGTGAGCATATCCACAAAGCCTTCACCTATTGTAGCGAGTACAATAGCGGAAGCGTTGTTGGAGAGTGCTGTCTGTACCATTTCCTTCTGGGAAGGAAGATCCTTTGCGGATTCACTTGCAGGACCTCTGAAGGTTATCTTGTAACCATACTTTTCACCAGCTGCTTCTGCACCGGCTTTAACTGACTGCCAGAATGCGTGGGATTCACCCTTTGCAACAACAGCGATTGTCTTTTCGCCGCCGTCCTTCTTGTCTGCGCCGCAACCTGCAAATAATGCAAGTACCATAACGGCTACCATTAAACATGCTAAAAACTTTCTCATAAATGTTTCCTCCTATTTTTAAAAATTTTTTATTTTACGGGTTGCCCCGTTTTTTACATTAAAGTTTGGAAAGCTGTGCTTCAAGTTCTCTTACCTTGGCATTCTTATCGGCTTTCTGTAAACCTGCATCTGCAAGAACAGCATCTATTTCATCTTCTATATCCTGCTTCTGCTGTTTGCGAAGTCTCTTTTCTTTTTCTTTTTCGGTTTCTATCTTAACTTTGCCTACATTCTTGTTCTTGATTACGTCCATAAGAACCGCAACAACAACTATGATACCTGTAAGAACATATGTTACATATGTGGAGTTTAAGTTAAGTTCGAATTTTGCAAGAACGAAGTTAAGACCACTTCTGATAACAACGAGCATTATGTTACCGATTACTGTACCTGCTACAGAAGCAACACCACCTGCAGCACTTGTACCGCCGATGTATACACCTGCTATAGCGTCAAGCTCCATACCGTTACCTGTTGCAGATGCAACTGTAGCGAAGGAAGCTGCCCAGAATATTGCCGCAATACCTGCGCCCATACCGCTGAATGTGTATGCTATAATCTTGTACTTATCGGTATCTATACCCGAAAGTCTTGTAGCTTCTTCGTTACTACCGATAGAAAGAATGTATCTACCAATCTTACACTTGTACATAAGATACATACATAAAAGTGCAAAACCAACTACCCAGATAAGACCTGTGGGAATACCGTTAGCATTGGAGAACACCTTGTTGAACCATGTTCCGTTGGGGAAGAAGATGTTGGGTATAGCAACTATAATAGCACTAAGACCTCTTGCAAACATCATAGTTCCGAGGGTTGCTATAAATGCGGGGAGTTTGAGCTTTGCAACGAGAAGACCGTTTATGTAGCCAAACAATGTACCTATTGCAACCATAACAGGGATAGTAGCCCAAAGAGGCATGCCATCCATATAGAGTTTACCTGCTACAACCGCAGAAGCTATACAAACCGTTCCTATGGAAAGGTCTATACCGCCTGTTGCTATAACAAAGGTAACACCAAGTCCTAAAAATGCGTAAGGCGCAAGTGACTGAGCCATACTTACAATATTGTATTTTCCTAAAAAGTTAGGATTAAGAAGTGCAAATATGATAACAAGAACAGCAAGTGCAGCTATGATAATCATGTTCTGCTTACCCTTGGTAGCTACGAACTCAGCAGCCTTGTTACCGGTTCTTCTTAAACCTCTTTTCAATGCGAGATCTGCCATTTTATTCTTCCTCCCTCATAGTAGCGTATTTCATTATTTCTTCTTGTGTTGCATCCTTGATGTCGAGTTCTGCTGTTTTTCTTCCTTCGCACATTACTACAACTCTGTCGCTGAGACGCTGTATTTCGGAAAGTTCGGAAGAAATCATTATAACAGATTTACCCTGAGAAGCAAGTTCTTCCATAAGAGTGTACATTTCGCTCTTAGCACCGATATCTATACCTCTTGTGGGTTCATCGAATATGAATATATCCGAGTTCTTAAGAAGCCATCTTGCAATGATAACCTTCTGCTGGTTACCGCCGGAGAGGTTGCGTGTGAGCTGCTGCATAGACGGTGTTTTTGTCTTTAACTTAGCGTTCTCTCTTGTGGCATCCTTTACGATTTTGGCGTCATTTATCCAACCGAATTTTATATAGTCGTCAAGTGAGCTTATTGCAGAGTTTTCTGCAACGGACTTATCTAAAAGAAGACCATATCTCTTTCTGTCCTCGGAAAGATAGCATATACCTCTTTTAACTGCTTCTTCGGGAGTTTTGATTTTAACCATTTCGCCATTTATGAATATTTCACCACTGTCGAATTTGTCGGCACCATATATAGCTCTGGCGATTTCCGTTCTTCCCGAACCCATAAGACCCGAGAATCCGAGGATTTCGCCCTTATGAAGCTTGAAGCTTACATCTTTAATTTGTTTACCACTGCAAAGGTTCTTAACTTCAAGAACCACAGGAGCATCGGGAGCTACATTGCTCGCCTCTTTTTTGTCACCGTAGATTACACGACCTACCATCATCTTAACGATTTCGTCCTTGGTGGTATCCTTGGTTATGAGTGTGCCTACATATTCACCGTCTCTCATTACTGTGATACGGTCCGAAATTCTGTTGATTTCGTCCATACGGTGCGATATGTATATCATACCTATACCCTTTGCCTTGAGGTCGTTCATGATATTGAAGAGTTCTTCTACCTCAACCTGTGTAAGAGCAGCTGTAGGCTCATCAAGGATAAGTATTTTGGATTCCATGGAAACTGCTTTGGCAATCTCAACCATCTGCTGTTTACCAACTGTAAGTGTTCCAAGTATAGCCGAAGGGTCTATCTTAACACCTATTCTGGCAAAAAGCTTTTTAGCATCTTCTTCCATTTTGCGGTCATCAATATATATACCGTTTTTCATAGGTTCTCTTCCGATATATATATTCTGTGCCACTGTGAGGTGATTCATCATGTTGAGTTCCTGATGTATAATGCTTATGCCTGCATTCTGCGAATCTTTGATGTTGGTAAAGTCAACCTTTTCGCCAAAAAGGGTAATCTCACCGCCATCACGCTTATGAATACCGCAAAGCACTTTCATAAGAGTGGACTTGCCTGCACCGTTTTCACCCATGAGGGCGTGCACTTCGCCTGCTCTGAGTTCAAGGTTTACACCTTTGAGTGCATGGACTCCTGAAAATCGTTTGTCGATTTCTTTCATTTCAAGAATCGTATTGTTCACTGTTTTTCCTCCTTTGCTGCAATTTTGCTTCGAAAATCCGAAACGATTTCTTGTGTATAATTTTAACATCAAAACGCGAAAATGTCAACATTTTTGTGGTGTTTTTGCATAGTTTTTTGTTCTATTTTCACAAAACAGCTTAGTGACTGCATTTTAAAAAGGGTTCTCATCCGAGAACCCTTTACATAATCTATTTTATGTATTCGTTAAAGTATCTTATGCCAAATTCTCGACAGGATTTTGAGTCAAAATGTATTCCGTCGGGTTTTAAGCCAAGACCCTTTGAAGATGCCACACGACAATTGGGAATAACCTTAGCTATTTCGTGGAATATGGCATTTAAAGTGGGAATACGATTTTCTATATTCCACTCTCTGTCGATACCTTCGTGAAGCTCACCCATTATAAGAGGAACATCGCCTATGCCTGTTTGCGCTTTAAGTTCCGATATCATCTTTATAAATTTATCTTTATAGAGCATTATATTTTCCATACTGAAGCAATCACTCTCACCCTGATGCCAGATTATACCGCAGATTTCCGAAGTGCGCATGGCAAGCTTTACCTGCATTACGGCGTGGTCAAAGAGTATCTCGCCCGGCATCCATTGGTCGAGTCTTGTACCACCGTCGGCACAAGGGATGAGGCCTACCTTTATGCCCTTTGCCTTTGAAACTGCATCAGCAAAGCTGTTGGCAAGGCTTACACCGCTATGCATCCTGATGCCTGTAATAGGTCTGTCGGGATTTACAGGGTCGCTCATCTTCTGCCATCTGCCCATACGGAGCATAAAGCAATTTTCGTTTTCTATAGGTTCTACTTCATCGAGTTCGCCTCTGCCTGCCATGTTGGACTGACCTATCATAAGAAACGCCTTGATTTTTTCGTCTTTTACTTCTATACCGTCATTTATAAACATTCTACCCTCTCCTTACCGCATTATAAATTCTCTTCAAGAATCTTTACTGCATCCTCTATACAACCATCACAGGAGCGAAGTCCCTCGCCTTTTATTCTTGCGCAGATGGTGGAAGTATTCATATCCTCGAACTTTTTCATAAGCTCTGCCGCGCTCATATAGCTTGTCTTCTTGTTTGTTTCGGGGAGATTATCTATACCAAGGCTGTTTTTGAGTCCTGCAAGAAGCACCATGGCACTTACTGCACCACACACTCCGCCTGTGCCGCCCATTCCGCCTCCGAATGCCTCGGAAAGACGGAAAAGCTCGTCCTCGGTAAAGTTAGTCTTATCAGCGAAGGCACAGAGCACAGCCTGCGCACAGTTATAGCCTTTTTTATGGTTTTCAACCGCAATTTCCGCTCTTGTCATATTGTATACCTCTTATCTGATACCATACTTTTCGATTACATAGTCCATGTCCTTATCG
>JAZLCB010000443.1:0-7431 GCA_045614005.1 Clostridia bacterium | reverse complement strand
ACATACGGTGCGGCTCTTAAAACCATCGACTTTGTAGTAGAAGGTTTTGACCGTGCAAAGTGCGCTGTTATTGTAACAGAACGCCCCGATGAAATATGCAAGGCTCTTGGCGACAAGTTTTCTACAGGTACAACCTTCCTTGATGCAAAGGGCGGTTATTCGGGTCAGAAAAAGTCTATGATTTATTTTGTAGTCAACAGATATCAGGTTGCTCAGATGCGCGATGTTGTTCATAATATTGATCCCAAAGCGTACATCATAATAAGTGAAGTTGCAGATGTGTTTTCAAATACAATAAAGAACTGAAAAGGAGAATCGCCATGTATCCTTCCTATGAATACACAAATGATGCCTCTGTTCCTGCAATAATTACCCTAGGAGAATACAGCACTCCCGTATGGATTCAGCAGAAGTGGCAGGAGGGCGAGTATGCAGGGTTTGTGCAAAAGAACGGTTGCGGACACACCTGCACCGCAATGGCACTAAATCTTAATGGTATCAAAATAACCCCTCACGAGGAATTCACTCTTTGTCGTAAAATGTGGGGAGAGCCTCGCATGGGCGACCCTCTTTATGAAGATAATTTTGCCAGCGCGTCGGGCATAGTTAAGGTAATAACAAGCTTCGGCATAAAGGCAGAAGCTTTTGGAATACCCGAGGGCAAAGCGTGTGAGTGTGCACAGCATATATCGGATATGCTAAAAGAGGGTAAGCAGGTAATATTCTGGTCGCACCCGTCGGACAAGCTTCCCGATAATCCCTTTTCTTCAGGCGAGCACTATGTGCTTGCTGTAGGCTATACCGAAGAGGGCGATATACTCATTGCCAACAGCTCGGAAAACGCCGCAGTAAACGACGGCATACAAAAGACCGATACAGATACCATATCTAAGGTATTGAGGGAGGGTAGCGACCCCATGGACTTTACATGGGGCAGATATGATCTTGTTCACAGTGGCGGATATGTGGTAGTAGGAGGATAATATGCAAAGTTTTATTTTAGCTGTAGAGGCGATAACCCCCATATTTATATTGCTTCTTGTAGGTTATTTTTTAAAGTGTATAAAGATAACGGACAAAAAGGGCTTTGATGTAATGAACACGTTTGGTTTCAAGGTGTTTTTGCCCGTGCTTTTGTTCTACAATATTTACAAAAACGACAGCATAGAGCTTTTTGATACAAGGCTTATAGCTTTTGTGGTGTTGGCTACTCTTGCTGTATTTGCTCTTGGATTACTTACAGTAATGCTTATAACCAAGGATAACGCCAAACGCGGTGTTATGCTTCAGGCGTCTTTTAGATCCAATTTTGCTATCCTTGGTGTTCCGCTTGTGGGCTACATATGCGGAGAGGGCAGCGGTGCTCTTGCTGCACTCATGGTAGCTGTGGTAATACCCGTTTTCAATGTGCTTTCGGTAATAAGTCTTGAGATTTTCCGTGGCAATACCATAAAACTCGGCAAGGTGTTAAAGGGCATTGCACAGAATCCGCTTATTATAGCCTGCGTGTTGGGACTCATTTTCCTCGGTTTTAATATTAAACTCCCTTCGGTTTTGGAAACCTCCGTAAAGGATTTGTCCAAGGTGGCTTCGCCACTTGCTATAGTGGTACTCGGTGCAAGCTTCAACTTCTCGGAGCTTGGCGGATATGTAAAGGAAAACATCATCGTGGTATCTACCCGACTTGTAATAGTACCTGCCGTTATGCTTACTCTGGGTGCACTCCTGGGATTTACAGGTGAGGCTTTCTGTTGTCTTATAGTTATATTCGGCGCACCTGTTGCCGTGTCCTCGTATGCTATGGCTCAGCAGATGGGAGGCGACGAAAAACTCGCCGCACAGGTGGTAGTGCTCACCTCGGCAATTTGCGTGGTTACACTTTTTGCATGGATATTTATCTTTAGCTCTTTGGGAGTGATATAATATGAAAAACACTACGCTTTGTCATATAGAATATGCTGATAGCGTGCTTATGCTTCACCGTAACAAAAAGAAGTCCGATATAAACGAGGGCAAGTGGATTGGTGTCGGTGGCAAGTTTTTGGAAAACGAAAGTCCCGAGGAGTGCATGCTCCGCGAGGTGTACGAAGAAACAGGAATAGTTCCCGACACATGGAGCTACAGAGGAATAGTTACTTTTGTACCCGACAGCTGTGAGGGAGAATATATGCATATATTTACAGCCACAGCATCATCGGATGAGTTTACCCCATGCTCCGAAGGCACTTTAAAGTGGATAAAGAAATTCGATATTCTTTCGCTTAATCTTTGGGAGGGCGACAAGATATTTCTTAAATTGTTGGAGGACGGCGAGCCTTTCTTTTCGCTAAAGCTCATATATACGGGCGATAAACTCACGGGAGCCGTATTAAACGGAAAGGATATGAAGATATGATTACACCCGTTTTAAAAGGCAACTGCGTATATGCTTACCGTGACCCTGCAAGGATTTATACCATGCGAACAAAGGATTTTGCAGAGTTTACATATCCCGAAACACACGGCGAGGCTTCAATAGCCTATGTGTTTACAGATGATTTCAAAACTTTTTATACCAATGAGGTAGTATAATGAAAAAAGTATTTTTGTATGTAGCACTTGCGATTATCTTGTTTGCAGGGTCTTTTGCTCTTTCGTACATGATTATGTCTGCCGTAAGCTTGCCCAAGGCAGAACCTACTGACAATGCCACACAGGAGATTGTCGATGACGGCACGGTTAAAGTTGTCATATCTGCGGTGGGGGATTGTACCCTCGGCACAGATGCAAGCTTTGGCATAGGCGGAAGCTTTGATGCAGAATTTGATGCAAATGACGGCGATTACTCATACTTCCTTTCAAAGGTAAAATCTATTTTTGAAAAAGATGACATTACCATAATAAATATGGAAGGACCTATTTGCGACAGGGGAGTTAAGGCAAGTAAGAAGTACACCTTCCGAGGTCTTCCCGAATATGCCAATATATTATCGATCTCTTCCGTTGAAGCGGCAAACCTTTCCAACAATCACTCCATGGATTACGGCAAAGAGGCATATGAAGATACTGCAAAGCATCTTTCGGACAGCGGTATCTCCGCTTTTGGTGCGGAAAGTGTAAGCGTTATTGAGGTAAAGGGTATAAGGGTAGGGCTTATAGGCGTAAATGCCCTTGAGTCCAGTCAAAGAGCAAACTTTGCCAAAAATATGGAAAAGCTCAAGGCAATGAACCCCGATATCATAGTAGCATCGTTTCACTGGGGCGAAGAAAAGGCAATAAAGGCAAATGCAGATCAGGTTTCTCTGGCGCACAATGCCGTGGATATGGGTGCAGACCTTGTTTTGGGTCATCATCCTCATGTGCTTCAGGGTATAGAAAAGTACAAGGGCAAATACATAGCCTACAGCCTCGGCAACTTCTGCTTTGGCGGAAACAAAAACCCCGATGATAAGGATACAATGATATTCACACAGACATTCACATTCAAAGACGGAGTACTTACCGAAGATGAAAGTGTGTCTGTAATACCATGCTCTGTATCATCTGTAAAAGAAAGAAACAATTTTCAGCCTGTGCTTGCAAAGGGCAAGGAGGCAAAACGGATTGCAAACAAAATAGCAAGTCGTTCCTCGGGCTATGAGGGTATAGAAAATGTAGCTTTTTTGTGCGAATAATAATGAAAAAACATTTTAACAAATTTGAAAAATTTGCTTGACTTTTGATATTGTATATGTTATAGTATTGAGTGCTGATAAAAAGGTGTTTTTTTTGTGTGCAAAAATTTATTGTTAATTTTTTCATACATATAATAAAGCAATTTTAGATTAAAGCACGAAATTACATTGGGAGGTGCTCAAGGATGAGAGTTAAAATCACTTTAGCATGCAGCGAGTGCAAACAGAGAAATTACAACACAATAAAGAACAAGAAGAATGATCCCGACAGACTCGAAATGAAGAAGTACTGCCGATTCTGCAGACAGCACACAACTCACAAGGAAACAAAATAATTTTCCTTTGGTATGTGCCCCGCAAATTGCGGGACTTTGTTTATTTTATTAAAAGAGGTGAAGCGTTGTGGCAGAAGCAAATGCTAAAAAGCAAAACAGAATAGTCAGATTCTTCAAAGAGGTTAAGTCCGAAATGAAGAAGGTAGTTTGGCCATCCAGAAAGCAGCTGGTTAACAACACTTTAATTGTTATTGCCGTAGTTATAATCATTGGTATCGTAATTGCAATATTTGATACAATATTCCAGTTTGGATTCTTCAAGTTATTACTTGGCAAATAATTAAAGGGCATATGTAGCCCGGCATTTATGTTGGTGGGGTGTGTTTGCCTTGCCAATATATCCGTTTAAAAAGGAGGCCGGAATATGGGCACAATTAAATCGAACAGAAATGCCAAATGGTATGTTGTTCATACTTATTCCGGGTATGAAAACAAAGTAAAGACAAACCTCGAAAAGGCTATAGAAAACCGTAATCTCGAAGAACTCATCGTAGATATCAGAGTTCCTACCGAAGATATTGTGGAAACCAAAGGTGACGAAAAGAAAGTAGTTACCAGAAAGATTTTCCCCGGTTATGTACTTATCAAGATGGTTATGACCGATGATACATGGTACATCGTTCGTAATACCACAGGAGTTACAGGCTTTGTAGGACCTGCTTCCAAGCCGGTTCCGCTTACAGAGCAGGAGGTTGAGTCACTCGGTGTAGAGGTAAGAGAGGTAAGCGTTGATTTTGCTGTAGGCGACAACGTAAAAATTATTACCGGTGCCTTTGCAAATCAGATTGGCATTGTGGATTCTATCGATACCAAGACCAAGAAGGTAAATGTCAGCGTTGTTATGTTTGGCAGAAAGACTCCTCTTGAACTTGATATATCAGGAGTAGAATCATTATAATCAGTTAATAGCGGCGAGAGCCGATATTATATCCCGGATTTTTTAGTCCGCACGGCGCAAGCTGTGGACAAGCGAATGTTTGTTGGAGTGGGAGGATGCGAAGACGCATTCCGATTTATTACCACATTGTTTTTAAGGAGGTGTGCTAAATGGCACAGAAAGTAACAGGTTTCATCAAGCTTCAGATTGAAGCGGGCAAGGCAAATCCGGCTCCCCCGGTAGGTCCTGCATTAGGTCAGCATGGTGTTAATATCATGCAGTTCTGTAAGGAGTTTAACGAAAAAACCGCAAAGGATGCAGGTCTTGTAATCCCTGTAGTTATTACAGTTTATCAGGACAGATCTTTTACATTTATCACCAAGACTCCCCCTGCAGCAGTTCTTTTAAAGAAGGCTTGCAAAATTAACAGCGGTTCGGGTGTTCCGAACAAGACAAAGGTTGCTACTATAGGCAAAGATGCTTTAAGAGCTATCGCCGAGCAGAAAATGCCCGACCTTAACGCAGCAAGCGTTGAAGCAGCTATGAGCATGATCGCAGGTACCGCCAGAAGCATGGGTATCGTAGTAGAAGACTAATTTGTTAAGGGCATACGGCATATAGTATCCGTTGCTTAAGTAAGTGGGAGGAATTAAGTTTCCGATTGACCACATAAGGAGGAAAGTAAAGTGCGTAAAGGTAAAAAATATTTAGAAAGTGCCAAGCTTATAGAAACAGGCAAGGCATATGATGTACAGGAGGCATTTGACCTCGTAATTAAGACCTCTAAGGCTAAGTTTGACGAGACAGTAGAAGCTCACTTCAGACTTGGCGTTGACTCCAGACATGCGGATCAGCAGGTTAGAGGCGCAGTTGTTCTCCCCCACGGAACAGGTAAGAAGGTAAGAGTACTTGTTTTTGCTAAGGGCGACAACGTACAGAAGGCTCTCGATGCAGGTGCAGATTATGCAGGCGGAGACGAGCTCGTTACAAAGATTCAGAGCGAAAACTGGTTCGAATTTGACGTAGTTGTAGCTACACCCGACATGATGGGCGTTGTTGGTAAGATCGGTAGAGTATTAGGTCCTAAGGGCTTAATGCCTAACCCCAAGGCAGGTACTGTAACTCCCGATGTTACAAAGGCTGTTGAAGATATCAAAGCCGGTAAGATCGAGTACAGACTTGATAAGTCCAACATCATTCACTGCCCCATCGGTAAGAGCTCCTTTGGTGTAGAAAAGCTCACCGAAAACTTCGAAACTCTCGTTGCAGCTATAGTTAAGGCTAAGCCTGCTGCTGCAAAGGGTCAGTATTTAAAGAGCATCGCCGTTACATCCACAATGGGCCCCGGCGTTAAGCTCAACACTTCTAAATTTGGCAACTAATAAAAAAGCTTGACAAATTCGAAAGAATGTGTTAAAATAATCAAGTGTCCGCAGACAGCAGGTGCTTTCAAGCATAAATCCTGCCGAGGAATACCCAAATAGCTTATTATGCTCATTTAAGGTTCCTCATGTCTGTGAGGAACCTTTTTTATTGATTATTGTGTTTATTATAAACACTCTACAACTTATAGGAGGTGAAAACATGCCAAGCGCAAATGTATTGGAACAGAAAAAGCAGGTCGTAGCTGAACTCGTTGAAACATTAAAGTCTGCTCAGGCAGGTGTACTTGTAGACTACAGAGGTATTACTGTTGAACAGGATACTGACTTAAGAAGAAAGTTAAGAGAAGCAGGTGTAGAATACAAGGTTGTTAAGAACACTCTTACAAGATTCGCTGCTAAAGAAGTAGGTCTTGATGGACTTGATGAACAGCTTAACGGACCCACATCTCTTGCTATAAGCACAGAGGACCCCGTCGCTCCTGCAAAGGTTATCGCAGATTTTGCTAAAGAGAACGAATGCATTCAGATTAAGGCTGGTTTCCTTGGTGGAAGCGTAATTTCCTTAGATGAAGTTAAGGCTCTTGCAAATACACCTTCCAGAGATACTCTTATTGCTAAGATCATGGGCAGTCTTAATGCTCCCATCTCTGAATTGGTTAGAACCTTACAGGCTCTCGTTGATAACGGCGTAGAACCCGCAGAAATCAACATTGCTAAAGAAGAAGCTGCTCCTGCAGAAGAGGCTGCTCCCGTAGAGGAAGCTCCTGTAGCAGAAGAAGCACCCGCAGTAGAAGAAGCTCCCGCAGAGGAAGCTCCCGCTGCAGAAGAAGCTGCTCCCGAAGCAGAATAATTAAACGGTACTTAGTACCAAACCAAATTTAAAATTTATTATAATTTACTTATAGGAGGTAAAAAGAAATGGCTAATCTCGAACAGATCATTGCTGATATCAAAGAATTAAAATTATTAGAAGTTGCTGAACTCGTTAAGATGATGGAAGAAGAGTTCGGTGTAAGTGCTGCTGCTCCCGTTGCAGTAGTTGCTGGTGGCGCTGCTGCAGGTGCTGCTGCTGAAGAAAAGACAGACTTCAACGTTGTACTTAAGGATGCAGGTGCATCTAAGCTCAAGGTTGTTAAGGTTGTTAAGGACGCTGCAGGTCTCGGCCTTAAGGAAGCTAAGGA
>JAZLCB010000442.1:0-50455 GCA_045614005.1 Clostridia bacterium | reverse complement strand
TGAATCTATCAGATATGCCTGCCCATCACCGATTTTTATGCCTGCGATGTTCTGATGTTCCTCGTTCTGCTTATAGTCGGTATAGACATAAACACATCCGGCTTTGCCTATAAATTGAGGCTGAGCATTCCAATGCGCCGTTGTATCGCTAAAGACAGCAATACTAGCATTCACAGTATCTTGGATGTACTGTGTAATCTTAGAATGATATCTTTGCAATCCGACTTCATTTAGTACGGCATTAGGATTATCAGCCACAAGTTATCTCCTTCATTCAAATAAACTATCTATAAATGAATTAGGTATGTAATCTACGGAAGCTCCGCCCGCTACAATCTCATTAATAGCCCCGGCTACTGTCTGAGCTGTAGTAGATAACGCCACACCTACGGTCAAGTCACCGGCAATAGCCGTATTACCCGACCAATCGACCGTTAAGGCATTTGACCTAGCGTTAGCAGATGCACCATTACCTATTATAAATGATTTAGTAGCATCAGATACATTGTACTTACCCTGAACATGCTGAAAGTCACCGAGGGAAATATTGCCTATTCCCTCCACATGACCGCCGGAAGATACGGCTACAGCTTCCCACATAGGCTCTACAGTGCCGGAATAAACTACCGCAATTTGGCTAGAGCCGGAAGCTTCGTTACAGTCAAGCATGTAGTAACCGCTACCGGAGAACTTGAACGGCGATAAGATGTTCGTAATACGGTTCCAAGGCCAACCTAAAACCGGGTTCTGATTCGTAGAAGAACCGGAAGAACTGTTATAGTAAAATCCAACACCATATACTTCTACGACTGCCCCGGACACATATGTAGTAGAGCTGTCCCATGAAACCGCAGTTACGATGTTTACATTTGCACTTGCCTGAATCTGACCGGGAGCTGTAATACACCTATAAAGGTAGGTATTGCTAGTCTCGGGCCATACATATGCGCCATAAACATCGTTGATGCCTACGATATCGCCTACGGCATAGGTGGTGCCGTAAGCAAAATAGTTAGGTATTCCGGTATAGCCAATACAGTTATCTATACCCTCAGCATGATGAGCGTATCCGGCAGAGAAATTGTGCTTGCCCTCAACATGTCCGCCGATGGAGTAAGCAATATTGCCTCCGCCCTCCATGTGCGTTTTAGCTCCGTGGGACATATTGCCTGCGCCTTCCACATGGGCTTCTTCACCGGAGACGGAGTTGCCCGAACCCTCGATGTGGGACTGATTACCATAATTTACATTACCCGCACCCTCAGTATGGCTGTGTGTAGCTTTATAGGTATTGCGGTTTCCGGCACCCTCAACATGCGAGTTGTGTGCGATGTTGTAGTTACCCGCACCCTCGGTATGGCTCGATTGTTCGGAAGATGTATTACCTGAACCCTCAATGTGGGATTCACGCCCGTAAATCTTATTTCCGCTTCCTTCAGCGTGACCGCTTTCATTGTAAACGGTATTTCGAGTTCCTTCGGCATGACCGCAGTTTCCTTCAACGGTATTGCCCCCACCCTCAACATGTCCGCTTATACCGGAAACATTATTAAAACCCGTATAACTGCCATAGCCCTCAGCGTGGGAACCCATACCGCTTGCGGTATTGAGATAGCCCTCACTGTGAGCATACGCGCCGGAGGCAGTTGACCTACCTTCAGCATGTGAACCCTGACCGGAAGCTGTACTATGAGCGTCTGAATCACCATAGCCCTCGGCATGGGCACCGGAATTACTAGCAACGCTGTATTTACCCTCACTGTGGGAGGCATGTCCACTTGACACAGTGTTACCACCCTCAGCGTGGGCCTCTGTATAATTTGCAACCGCATAGTAGCCCTCAGCATGGCTGTTGAATCCGCTAGCCTCTGAGTAGTACCCCTCCGCGTGACCGTTCTCTCCGCTCGCCGTCGAGCGGTATCCCTCAGCGTGGGCCGCTGAAGCGCTTGCCAAAGTGAATCCACCCTCAGCGTGGGCCCTCTGAGCAGTAGCCTGCGTCTCTCGTCCCTCGGCGTGGCTGTTCTCTCCACTTGCAATTGTGCTTCTATTTTGAGCGTGGGAGGCATCTCCGAGAGCCTTAGTCTCATACCCCTCGGCATGACCGAACGCTCCATGCGCCTCCGAGCCAAGGCCCTCAGCGTGGCTGTCCTCCGCAGTTGCCTTAGTGTTAAAGCCCTCAGTGTGTGTGCAGGACCCGATGGCTTGTGTGTTATCCCCCTCAGCGTGTGCGTAGCTTCCACGGGATATTGTGCCACCGCCCTCCGTGTGGGAGGCGTAACCAACAGCCCGTGTACCCGTACCCTCCGCGTGGCTGTGCTGTCCCGTTGCAAAATTGCTTTCGTAGTTATTAAAGATTTCACCACGGTCAGTGTTATGCACTGCACCCGGAATCAACTGTACGAAGCCACGGCTTGTATGGATACCACCGCCACCACCGGTAGTAAAATAGAAATAGCCACGGTCATCTCCACTGCTGACTGAACCATCTTTCTGATACAATAGCTGAATATAATGTTCGCCCGTAGAACATGAATATGTTATAGCCGTGTAATCAGTTTCACCGCTGTATCTTCGATTGTAATTGGA
The DNA here is from genome assembly GCA_045614005.1 of Clostridia bacterium. Classification (GTDB taxonomy): domain Bacteria; phylum Bacillota; class Clostridia; order UMGS1810; family UMGS1810; genus RGIG8748. The sequence continues at coordinate 47,869 of JAZLCB010000442.1, read as the reverse complement.
GCTTGATACATTCTCATCCAAATTACCGGCATATACCCAATCGTAGCCACTCTCACTGCTAGCCCTAACATAAATGGTAAATGTATCCAATCCGCTGAAATGAATCGTACATGTGGATTTACCGCTGTCAATATGCCATGAACCGCCATCAGACATATAGACAGTATTTGCCCCAACAGTCTGACCGGAATCTGCCCACTGACCGTTATTCAAATCAATGGATACATCGCCGTTAGAATCATCACCGGGTATTGGGTCTGTATGATACAAAACCTCAAACTCACGGGGTTGACCATAGAGATTAGTGAACTCGTATTCTACATAATCATCAAGCGTTACACCCTTATATGATATGGCATAAGTATGATTATCTAAGTCAATGGGCGCATAACCGTTACCTAAAACGACATAAGCCGTTGTGGTATCCGGAGCGTTCTGTTTGATAAAGAAGGAAACACTATCGTATCCCTCAACCTTAAAGGTGCATAATGAATCACCATAAGGCATATTATAGGTACCACCGAATGACCAATATACCGTATCGCCCCAATGCGTTTCACCGCTGTCTTCCCAACAAGGCTGATTATATTCACCGGACTGCCCCCACTCCCTGCTAAAAGTAACCGCCTTATACAAGGGGCTTATCATGCCGGCTTCAGCATTGATAACGGAATTGTTAGCTCCGGTAAGGAAGATACCGCGTCCGGCAGAATAGTCTCCGCCACCATCGACATTTATCCATCGTTCCTCAGAACTGTCATAGCGTAAAATCTGACCATCGGTAAGCCCTTCAATTTGAACATCGGTGAGTTCTTCGAGACTTGAAGCTCCGCTCTCACCGATAATCTTATAAATAACTCCGTCTATCTTGATGGAAGTCAGGGCTTCGACATCGCTGTTACCATCGGAAACAAGAATGTAGTCATCCTCGGATACAATAACATATCCTTCCTCGGATAAAATATCATAAGCGTCACCGCCGGGAATCGGCGGGTTGGCAACAACGCGGTTATTCCATAATTCATTGATTGCCGGAACTACTCGCTTAGCATTGGTATCCAACTGAGGAAAAGGCAAAGCAAGGTTAGCATACTTCAGCACGGTTGAAGTATAATTCTTATTCTCTACATCCGGCAGGTCGGGATTCTGTAACTTATTACTCTTATGTAATGCCGGAAGATTTTGTTTTCTAGTCCGTGTCAAACGCCTTACCTCCAACAATAATGCCTACAAATATAAAAGGTTGTAAACATAAAAATCGGCTAATGTTTTAAGTCATTAGCCGAAGTTATATGCCCTGAAATTGTAATTGGTAAGCCTACTCGGACATCTTTATCAGTTGATTCGTGCCTACTGCGTAATATTCACCTTCAGCAAGCGGAACAGTAGCACCTACCGAAACAGTCGTGCAGTCGAACAATGAAGGATTATCGAATACCCTAACTCCGTTATTGGTATATACGGAACTCTTTATATAATCTATCCTCCCGGTAACCGCCTTATACGGGAACCTTGATGTGAATGTACCTTGTGCCGAAGTCTCGGTTTCCGTGAATATCTTGGACGAAATATTAAATATCACCGCTTCTGTAAACGCAGTTCGCCTGAAAGTAATATTTGTATAATTTTTATCATTAGCGGTAAACCATACGGCATCGATGCCATCGTTTATATAAGAGGTTCCACTAAGTCCACCTATTGCAATCAGTATGAAATCATCTGTTGCCAAGGCCGCTATGTTCAGCTCACGGTATAAATTCTGATACACTCCGCCATTATGCCATGCCGTGGAATAATAGATTTCACTATCTGAAAAAGTGCCACAACTGACAGTATATGCTAAAGAGTAGTTTGCTAAGTTAGCATTCCTTTTAATTTGAATCGTAAATTTTCCGTTTATGGAAAAATTAAAAGTAGGAACATGCGTAGTGTCCGGGTTGGTATATTCCGCAGAAACCGTGGTATCGCATGTTATCCTCGGGTCGATGTTAAGGATAAAGTTGTACCACAGATTAGCAAAAACAATTTCGTTTTCGCTAGAAGATATCTTTTCAAAATACTTTCTACCCATAATGTCTCCTTACTGCTAGGCGATTTTTACTAACTGATGAGCGCCTATAGCTACATATGAACCATCGGTCAAGGATACCATGTCACCGGGAATAACCTCAGTACAGTCATACACGCTGTCAATCGTAAAGACTTTACTGCCGTTGTTCATACAAATAGAATTTGCGATGTAATCCGTTTGTCCGGCAGGCGCTTTATATGCGAATCGAGATAAAAACGAACCCGTAGTGGATGTCTCAACCTCAGTGTAAACTCTACCGGAAGCCGTAATATTGAATATGTTGCTTCTTCCATATGTCTGAAAACTAGCAATATTAAGATAATGTTTAGAATCCGAAGTAATAATTGATATGCACATGTTTCGATTATAGTAATCACCCGCAGTGCATCCGCCAAGCACGAAAAAGATAAGTGTATCGGTGACAATGCAAGCCATATTCATCTCTCTATACATATTCTGATATACACTACCATTATTCCAACTGTTAGAGAAATATATCGTATTAGCGGTAGTTGAACCACATGTGAAATTAAAATACAGCGCTTTGCCGTTAATATCATTACCTCGCACGATAGTAAGCGTTACTACCCCGTCTATTGAAAAGTTGAATGTCGGAGTACCCTCGGCGTAAGCATCAGCCACAGTAGTATCACAAGTTATCCTCGGGTCAAGGCTGAGGATAAAATTTACTACATCCGTCATGAAAACAATTTCGTTTTCTGAGGAAGATATTTTTGTATAGACTACTTTACCCATCGAACACCTTTATTATTCTGCATCAAGCGGAGCCAAACAATGCGCCCCTAAAGCAACACAGTTGCCTGAAGGGAGAGATTGCGTAGATAACATGGTTACCGTGGAACACTCTTTTAATGCCTCTGTACTAAAAGCCCTGACAGTAGTTCCATCTACAAAGAAAGCCTCATTCGTAAAGTCGATAGTTCCTGCTGTTGCTACATATGGGAACATGCTCGTATATTTATAGGGCACTCGGGCGGAATCATCTACATCCTCAAAAGTAAGCGTCGGCATATCGACAAACATATTTGAATTTCTTTCGTAGAACCTAAAGTAGCCGACTAAATGCCTATCATTTGAAGTCTTTACATAAACTACTTGGAAGCCGTTTGTAGTCGGGTTATAAGTATTAGATTGATAAAGCGACAATAAAATGCAATTATCATCAATGTACGCATACAACTGCGCACTTGTAGTAGTACCATCATTCCCCGTCTCATACGAATCCGTTATTAACTTCTTATCTGAAGTATTATATACATGAACAACCGATGTACCAACACGATTAGATATTAGTCCAAATAAGATTTCGATATTAGTATCATCGATTGTTATCTTAGCAGACTTAAATGTATTACCACTATATGTATAATCTATAACTTCAGAAGAAACTCCGTCTAAGTTATTAAACCATTCGCTAATGCTTGTTATCCTTGCAGAAGCATCCGTTACTGCAATCGAAGCACTGTAAAACTTACCCATAATCAACCTCCCTTATTCTGTAGGCAGATTTGCCGTCTGCACCTGAACCTCATGCGCATTGGGGTTAGGCGACAGTGGAGCATTGAATGTCTGACCGATAGACATCAGGTTTACAATTTCATCGATAGCGTCCTGATAGTTCTTAGCGTTAAGCTTTGACTTCTTGTTGTCATAAGCCATAAGAGCTTCCGGATGAACCTTGACGGTCTGATTACCCGTCTGATATGCGCCGGAATAATGGACTACGGCTAAGTAGTCTTTTGCGTTACCCACGGATGCCGAAGCGTCTAGCTCAGTTATCTTATAATCAGGTAAGTCTGCCATAAGTATTACCTCACTCTGTTGTTATATGTGCGTCGTTTTCAGTATTGATTCTATTACCGGCTTCAGTAGTGATTCTACCCGTAGGCGTAGGAGCGATAATCCTCTCACCCATCGCCATCATGATTCCGTTGACCTTAGGTTTCGGGTCAGTCGGTGTAGATTCGCGGTTATGGTCAAGGGTATCAACCGGCAGATACTCAGGCGGATTCTCCACATCATATGTCGAATGCTGTACGCCCTCGCCATCAACCGTATAATATGACTGAATATCCACAGTGCGGTTATACAGAAGGTTGTACTTAGGGTCATCCACATCGAATTTCTCGATTGTATCAACTGTAGGTCCTCCACCTAAAGTAAAGATAGGCTCGCTGAACAGCGACTTAACGATATGCTCATTGTTAGCCATCTGAAGTGAGCTTAAAGCTCTGTATCCGGCATTCATCGTAGGCTGACCTCCGACCGGAGCTGTAGATGAACGCTCCCAAGCCAAAGTCCTTGTGTCGTTCAAGTCCTTCCGCTGTCTAGGCTCGTTGGTCATATGCTGAAGCCTTGCATAGTCATTCCTGCTGTAGTGTCCGACACGGGTAGAACCGATTGCGCCTAAGGCATCCGTAGCGTTAGCCAACCTAGCGTCAACAGAAATCCTCGTTGTGGAATCGATTCTTACACCGGCATACTGAAAACAGTACATACCTAGCGGTCGGACATATTCGATACAGCTATCGATAGGCTTCTCGTCAGTGAAATAGACTACATCGATGTAGCCGTCCGCAACATTGGATTCAACATAAACGGAATTGACCGGGATGGAAGTATCCTCCAAGCGGTCATAGTTAATCTGATTTTCTTCGCCGTAAGCATTGATATCTTTCTGTTTAAGGTTGACCTCAGCGGCCAGAGTTACACCGGTACGGCTACCCTTATTCTTAATCAGGGACATGAAGAACAGTAAAGCAAAGCGGTTAAAAGCTGAGCATAATCTGTCATCATAGACATAGCCCATCGTATCGCCAAGCTTCCATAACAAGTCCTTGGGGCAACGGAGCGGGTCGTACAAATCCAACATGTTGGTTGTATCATACTGCGTTGTCGTAAGTGCATAGTCAAACCATTTGAGGAAAAACCTGAAATCAGATGACCGCACATAACACTCCGGTACCGGAATATCTCGTATATTCATCACTTCATACCTCTCGCAAATCCATTACATAAGTATTCTTCAAGCCGGTCATCTGCATAAACTTCCTTCTGTAACTTTCCCAAACCGTCGCCATAGAATCATTATACTCCGAACTGTACTTACGGAACGGGTTATCTCCGGATTCAAACGATTTTACAGTCTGATTTATAAGATACTCCTTGTTCTTATGACCTAAATACTCCGGGCAGTATTTTCTCAGGTATTCTTCGACTGCACTGCGCTGTTTGTCATTTAGATGGATGGAAGAACGAATGTATCTTTTCATAATCCGTAATCCTCGTTATACCCCGGGTCTTCTGATTCCAAATAGAATTTATGATGCTTATCCATCGAATACTGACGGAATACGGGTCTGCCGTTCTCATCATACTCCTGCTCTACATCAACGCGGTAATAACTAGAAATATGTCTGCCACCGGCACCTACCCAATAGCCGTTCATGCGCATAACGCACTTCTCTCCGGTGTCATAGAGGGTTCCGGACACTGTTCCGGGTTCTCGGCTTGATACAATATACTTTTTCATAACTTATTTACTCAGCATGTCATAGACTTCAGGGGTTTCGTAACGGTTATGGATGTGATATCCGTGATAGTCATCACCGTCGTACATAGGTCCTAATAAACGATTCTCATTAAGAATCTTACCGAGTTCGCCTTCCTCTAAAGGCATATAGCAGGGAGGGAATGTACGATTAGCATAGATGTGCTTTACGAACTTAGCCGGAATCCATCTTCCAAGGTCAAGACCTACGCAACGAACTCTGCCATCGATTACATCGTCTTCTACAATGTAATCTTTGTAATTACGAGCTTTCCAATCGATACTCTCCCAAAGTGCCTTTTCCTCGTCAGACCAATAACCATCAAATGTATCATGACCTAAACTAGGGATGAAGCCATAAGCTTTTACATATCTTTTCATGTTTGGTACCTCTTACTTGACATCAAGATACTTGGAAACCTGATTAAGAACCTGAGTTCTGTAAGGCTCCTTCAGACCTTCAGCAATCTCGGGTACACCATTAGTGAATACCACGATTCCGCCACTAGAAGAAATCTCAGAAGTCTCGCTCCTATTCCAAATCTTATCCTCACGGATAACTACCTGATAGTAAGTATCTGCGATGGATAACGCATACTTGATAGCCCCGCGCAGAGTAGTAAAATCCTCGTCCCTATGAATAGAAGCCCACTCACCGGGATTCTTAAAACCGGTTACAGTGTAACGCATAGTAGGTTCGCCACCCTCCGGAGTATAAACATAGTCCAATTTCTTAGCCTGCTTGATGTATCTTTTCATGGTCAAAACTCCTTTACGAAACTTAACATTCATAGGTATAAAAGGTTATGAAATAAAGTAAAGGCTGACCCGTTTTACCGAATCAGCCTTGATATTTGCTTGTTCATCGTATTCGTCACGAAGCTTCTTTCAAAAGACTTTGTGCATACAGCACGGCATCTACGATTTCCAAAAGCATGTCTGCTTCATTGATATAGCCGTCTTTAATTATATCAGGGAAATCCTCACAGACTTCCGTATAGATATCCTCTATGGGTTCGCCTGACTGCAAAGATAAATACAATGTATTAAACAATGCCTTACGATACGCATTGTAGTCCGGAATATCTCTTGCAACGCGCAGAGGTACATAAATTCTACGCCTCAGTACCCGCTTGTAAAAATCCTCGTATTCAGAATAATCATAAAGCTCGTATTCATTGAAATCCCCATAACCGGTGCTGTCATAAGGGTCATCGGTTATGACTTCTTCCGGCAAATCGTCATCATCCGTTTCGGACTTACGAGAGGGCATGTAAATGAAATCGTCTATAGACGCTTCTTCATCATACCAATATGCCCTGACATATCTTCGTAAAGCTGAAACGGACTTGATGTATCTTTTCATACCTTACGCCTCATTTAATCAAACACTCCGGAGCTATCCTGATTGCCGTACTAGCATTAGTAGGCTCATTGTACCTAGCAAACGAAATGTAATTGAAATATTCCGGGTCATGTGTCCACTTGATTACCGGGTTAGCAGGTGAGCCGGCATCGAAATAAATGATGCGCTCGTCTGCACTCTGAATCAGGTTTACGATTTCCATGACCGTAGGCTTCTGATTAAAGTTTCTGTTCGCCGGAGCGAAGTACAGTGCCAAAGCTTCCTTAACCTTAGCGATGATAACCTTGCCGACATCCTGACTTACCGGTTTGTTGGTATAGATTTGACCAACAACATAGAAGTCAAATACACGGCAGTCGCCAAACTGAATGTCAACGGACATAGCCTGCAACGGTTTGAAATCGTTGATGACATTATCAATAAACATCTGAGGCGGTCTGTACTTGATGAAGTTAGCCGTGTTGGAAATCTGAGCCGGAAGTGTTACACCCTGACCCCAAGCGTCATCCTTAAAATCATTATGGATGGCGAAGCACATAGCCGTGTACCTCTTGAAGTTGGTAGCGAACACATACTTCTGCGGGTTAGACGGGTCAAAGCCCAAACCAAGGACTTGGCTCCAATCGTAAGAAGATGCCGAAGTACCGGTCGGGAAATCATTATTGGTGATATACATCTTACGCTTTTGAGAATCAGTAAGGTTCTCATCATTGTAAATAGCCATATTGATTTCGAGCGCCTTCTGACAATCGATTACTACACCGCAGTCAACACCGGCTTCGCGCTTCAGGAATCTAGTGTAGTCCGGAAGTGTAACAAGGCTGTCCCAAGTGTTGATATAGTTACGGCTGTTATAGTAAGCTTCCTTGGCTGTCTCAGGAGACTTGCCCGTAACCGTATAGGTATGAGGGAACTCTACAGTGTTCGACAGATTGGAAATCTGAATCTCGCCTGCCTGATAACTTACATCCGGGTTAGGCTGTTCCTTAGCAAATAATAAATTGCCGAGAACATCATGACCTACGCAACCGATAACTCCCGAGCAGTCAATCCAAAAGATGGTGAGGACATAGCCCTGATAATTGGAGAGCTGATTCAGATAGTTAGAAATCGTAATCTGAGCATTTGAATAGTTATCATAGGTAACACAATAACGAGGCTCCGGTGTATTGAACTGTGCAACATTGGGAACCTGAATCCACTGCGTCTTATCGAAAGTCGTAGCTGATAATGAAGTCTTACCCTTAATCCAAATAGCTGTTGTATCAACATGCTGAGACGGCAGGGTAATGACATAGTTGTTCTTCTTAACATCCTCAACGGATACGGAATAACTTCTTAAATCACCCTCAATAGCGACACGGGTACATGAACCGCCGGATTCGAGTGTAACTTGGTCGGTATCAGCAAATACATCAACATAGTCGGCGAGAATGCTCCTACGGCTCCTACTGCTTGTATCGCCGTAACCACTCGTCATAGGGAGGATATTATAGGTAATGACCCTCTTGGTGTTTGTAATATCCATGTCAGCCGTAACGGTACTGAAGTTGGAACCATTAAAGCCGAAATCAAGCGTCATGGTATCTGAAGTATTGTTTGTGAATGTAACCTCAGTGCGGGCCGCAGTATAGAAACCCAAGTCATAGCCGATAAGACCAAAAATCTTCTCAGCGTCTTTTCTCTGCACTACTGAAGGTGCAAATACTTCGTTGGCAAGATAGTCCAAGGACACACCGAGCATGTCGGCCGCACTAGCGAGGAACTTGCCGAGAACAACGCCCGGGTCAGCATCCGCTTCAGGCTTCCATAAGTCAGTGAGCTTCGGGACTAAATCCTTAAAGTCCTGCACTAGGGAATTATAATCTCTATCAGTATATGGTATTCGATATTCAGGGTTTGAATCAGCCATTTATATACTCCCTTAAAATTCGTCGAAAACTTCTTCTTCAACTATATACATGTCTTCATCCGTAGTATCCACATTAAGTGTGACCTCGTAGGCTTCCCTCGGAGGGTCTATGGATACTACCAAATAATTGCCGGCATTATCATCGAAGATTTCCGAAGCCGGTCCGTGATAAAGCTCTGTATCCGTAGCCAAATCATAAACAATCAAAGTGAAGTCATCATCAGTAAACTGTTCTACTATTTTGCTTACCGGCATACTAGCGCTCCTTATAAGAAATATACTTATAAATAAGGTTAGACAGTCCCATCTTCAGGGGCATCGGAGTTCAGCGTTATCTTCACATCTTCCTTGAAAACCGTCTGAAGGGTTACTGTCATAGCCATCGTATTGTACTCAGGTGTTGTAGCCTCCGAGAAAGCCAAGCCATCTGAATACTGCGTCTTTTCCGGGTACACACAAGGCTCATGAAGTCTGAGCTGTTGTGTAATCCTATCTTTAACAACACCTCTTTCCGCATCATTGTTGTAATGCCACAGATGCCTTGAAAGTCCTACGCCAAAATCAGGGTTGTTATAGAGAGATGTAGGCTCAGACAGAATCAAAAGACGCGTTCTGTTAGCCACCGAAGCCGTATCCTCGATGACACTAACCTGATTCGTTGCGATGTTAAACATATTAGGAAATGCTAATGATGTAGTCTCTGCCATATGTACGAACCTCGTCCTTTACTTAAATTATAAAAGGTTATAACCATTAAATATTGGTCGAGCCGGCATTGTACGAACCACCGGTCAACCCGATTACAAGCCAACTTGATGAAGACTTATCCAAACTGCATAAAGCCACAACTTCACCCTCCGTAGGCTCATGAGGTAAAAGCAACGAGGGGTACCACGGCAAGTCAGCATCGGAGGTATAGTTCCTGACCTTCTTGCCTTTATAGTCCGACAGACTGTAGGCTCCATGAACATTGGGAATCCTTACCTGAACTCTCATGGTACCGTCACCGGCATACATGACATCTTTTGCATAGCCATAAACTACCATCTAAATCACTTCTCCTTCTTCAACAGATTACGAGCAAGCATATGGAATGTAGATAAGTCGGAATCCCGGATAGTCTCTAAGCATGTCAGGATAATGACTTCAGTATCCGGATGAAAGTGGCGACCGGCTCTTACCTTATAGTAATAATTCAACGGCTCCTGAGGTGTCCACTTCTCTTTACTGTAAACCTTGCCGGCACCTATCCAATCGCAGACCATCTCGATTACATACTTCATAGGGATTTCGTTAGTGATGATACTTCCATCATCAGCAAAATCCGTCCAATACTCCCAATGGTGCTTGTTGTGCCCCTTATGATGAAGCCAAGCCTTAGAATATCCGATGGATTCCTTCTCAGCTTCAATAGGGCTACGATGACCCTGAAAGTACCGAGCTGAAGATGCAAATTCTGTTATGCCGAACTTTGACATGTCATGCAGAAGCCCCTGCCAAAATAACCCACAAGCTCTGCACTCCCGGAATACTTCTCGCTTATGCCGGCATACTGTCTTAAAGTGTTCCCAATATGGATTCATTTACTCACCGCCCCGAAATTCTTAATCTGCTTTATCGTTAATGACTTCCAACTCAATAAATTGATATTACCCCCGCGTGGTCTATAGAACAGAATGGGAGTGTTCTTATTATTATGCCCGCCTGCAACGATGCATGGAATAGTACCCGCACCATTTGTAACGAGTTCGACATAATCACCGCTTTTCATAGCGTACTTCGTGTTATAGGAAACTAAGTAGCAGTTGTCCATATAACACAACCCCTTATTCGTAGCCTTACCGGACTTGTTCCATGCAGTTATGTAATCGCTGTTTGCTAAACCGGTTTCAAGCCAATTGTAGCAAAGCGCCAAATTCTGCTGAGGCTTCTGGGATACATCAATCACCTTACAAGTCTTGCCCGTAGTCTTAGGGTTAGAAGCTTCGCCCGCCTGCTGTGCCGGCTTATACACTATCTTGGAAAAGATAGCCTGCGCCGTAGTTACTCGGGCTGAAGTTGAGGTTATCTTCAGATATGACCGGGCAAACTTCTCAGTCGCCGTCTTAACTCCGGCGGATGTATTAGGTACGCCTTTTATATCCTTTAAGATGGTAGCGCATTTCTCTTGCATGTCGCCTATCAGGAAGTCCAACTGTCCGGATAAACTTGTAGCCCATTCAGTAGCCCCGATGGAAGCCCTCATCTGACCGGCAGTAGTACCCGTCCATTTGCAAATACCGAATTGCGTACCCGTGACTGTAGCCGGATTATAATTAGAATCCGTTTTAATATTGCCTGCAACACCGCAGGCTCCGGCTCCGCTGAAGCCTAAAGATATCAAGTAATCAACAACTATCTTCTCATTACCCGACAGCTTTGAAGTATCTGTGATGTTTCCGCCATAAGTATTTCTAGCGAACGCGTCATAGAGGTCACCGAGAACCGTGGTATAGTTGATGAGCGCAATCTTAACTCCGGTATCAGAGGTTGTCAGACTGCCCTTAGTATTCATGTAGCCAACCTCACGCAAAGTCATATCATGGCGGTCATTCTTAGTCTTGTAGAGAGGACCATCATAATCATCGCTAGTAGTAACGCTTCCGCTCCACTTAGGTCTAGCATACCCTCCGATACATTTACTGCTTAAACTGTGTTTTATCTTCTTGGCTCGACCGCCCTTGACATTACCCTCCATCGTGATGACTTGGGTAGAAGTGACATCATATACGATACCGACATGGTATCCGTGCCATGACTTAACGGAACCATCCTCTTTATAAGTCATGTGACAACTACTATCGTTATAAAGAATCAGGTCACCGGGCTTGGGGACTACTTTGGATTTAGTTGTGTACGGTCCTTTAATCCAAGTCCCACCCTTCTTAATTACATTATGACAAATACCCGGAGCATAGCAGTTGTAGCTTATAAGTCCCGTAGCCTTTGCTTTCTTGGCACAAGCATAAACGAAGATTGCACACCAAGCAGTACCGGCTGAAGCTCCGGCTAAGCTGAATATCTTAGCAAGTTCAGACCCTTTTGCAAACTTGTTCTGTCCGCCACTCTCCTTAGCCGGATTCGTGACAGCCCAATAATATGCTTGGTCTAAAAATGCTTGTAGCTTAGTCTTCGTTGCCATTACTTCACCTCAAACATACTTGGCTGTAGCAATTTACCTTCCACCTTCTTATAGTCAATGGACTTATCCACACCCAAGAGGTAGAACTTATCCTGAAAACTGCTCCACGATATCGTTGACAGCTTGGAGATTTCGATGTAGATTCCACACCGTCCTTTAAGTCCCCATTCTGTAATATATTTGTAATATACATTAATAATCTTATCATTTGTGGCGAGGTTCTGCCCGGTATCCATCTTTAACCATATACCGAACTTAGGCGGGTATAAATCCAAGATGTAATAGAGCGCTCTGCACTCGGCATCGGCTTCAATTACATTATGTGCCTTAACATCCGCATACAGAGCAAACGGCATATTGGCTTCCATACACTCCTTGACTTGCTTCGCCAAGAACGGATTTATATAGGTTTTCTTTTTATGCTGAATGTCATAAAGACTGCCGGCGTTAAACATCATCGCCGATACCTTGTGCTTCTTCAAATCTGCATAGCTGACACTAAGGGAAATTGGACCGATGATAGCGATATAGGGGTCAATCTGAGATACCTTGATTAACGCCTGAGGATTACCGGAACCGCCACTACCTCCGGAACAAGTGAAGACCTGACCGACAGATGTATCAACCTTACAGCAAGAAAGCTGTGCCCAAGCATCCCACTTCTTCAGTCCGCTGTAAACGACACCATACTTTCTGCCCATCGCTTCAACTACAGCGTCTTTATGCGTACCATACTCATCCTTGAAGGTGCCGACATAAATGCCAACATGGCTATAAGGATATTTGTTCTTCGTCTTACCCGTATTCTTGACAAATACGATGCGCCCGGGAATCTTATCAAACCCTGACATATCAGTATGCTTATTAGTGCAATCAGACTTCCACATGGAGGATGCACCATGATTAACCGGGGATGATTTAGTAGGTGATTTGTTTATACCCGTACAAGTCAATGCGCCTACGATAAGACCTGAGCAATCATGCGTTTTTACCTTCTCACCGTAGTTGGGATTTTTATGAGCTTTACTAGAAAACTCATGCTTGTACTGTTTAAGCGTGGACTGTGAGGATTTTATTTTCTTGCCGGCAGAACCCATTTTATAGGGTCTGCCAAGTTGCGCAACTGCATAAGTACATAACCAACTATTCGTCTTCGCCACTATCTTCACCGTCCGTAATATACATGCCTTCAGCGTCATCGATTTCCGGCAACGCGACCTCACCGATTAGCACGGGCAACGGGTCATGCTTATAGAGTTGGTTGTTTCCACACCTATAGGGAAACACCGAGAACTCATTTGTGCAATATTCGAATCTCAAAACATTCTTATATGTACTTCCTATTTTATCAGATATTACGAGTTCATCCCCTACTGAAACATTACAAATCTGTAACAAGCAGTACCGGACATACAGCGCGTCTTCGTATTCAACTGTAACCGAATATAACTTATTCTTATCGTCCATGCCGACATCAATTACTATGCCGTTACAAATGCTGAATACATCATCCGTGTAGATGAGACAACCCGTCATGAATGGACGAGTATTCTGCCAACCCTGCTTTATTACATGAGATACATCCGCTACGGTTTTACCCGTAAGCGTGGAAAGAACTTCGGTATTCATACAACAAGAACATCCTGAAATGTAGGGTACATCATGCCAAAATCAACCTTGCCGGAAGACAGAACATTCCTCGTCTGCGTATAGGCGTAGTTACTGCTCTCGCTATTGGCTATAGTAATACCCTGAGATGAAGCGACTTCGTTTGCTGAACTCATAACCAAACGCTGTACCTTCAAAGTTGTAGTGAACTTGTTGGATATGTTATGCGTTACGGACACAACACTATATACACCGGTGACCGGGGAAATGGTATTGCCTGCAACAACCAACAGCGAAATCGGCTGAGCCAAAGCATAGTCCTTAGTAGTACCGGGAATCTCGATGGAGAAGTCACCGGAGAACTGAGAAGCCAACGCATTTACATCGTTGACGATGTTTACAGTCTGATAGACCTTGGCTAATGACGATGACCAACTGTTTACAATTTTGTTCGCCTGCACAATGGTATTACCGCTACCATCTACGGCAAAACCTACATCGGCGTAGTTCATGTTCGTCATGTTATAGGCAACACCATTGTAACTCCCGCTCAGGGATATGATATTGGTGTTAGCCGTGCCGTATTCAAGGGTATCACCGAGATGGGTAGAAACTAGCCCACCGTTGCTCTTATAATGGATAGTTCCCATTTTCGTCATCGTAGGTTCATCAACCCAAAACGAGAACGCGGAACACTGTGGCGTGGAATCCACGATACTTTTTGTCAAGAAGTTAGTAATCGGCGATACAACCACATTATTTATAACAGAGCTTAATGACTTAACCCCTCTAATAAGACCGCCGGCTTCACGGGTAGCGCTGTAAGACTTAGACAGCTTCAACAGACCCGGGAAGTCATCATAGTCATCCTCGGCGCTGTAATTTCCACGAACATATGATGTGAAACTTGTAGTCAGAGGTCCGTGATTAACGAGCGTAGGCGCGTCATTGTGGTCAATGTCGAGATTGTAATAATCCGTAACCTTTAATCCCGTGCAAAGCCCCTCCAAGACGGCTGAGGGCTGTACGACACCGCACACGGCAGGGATGTTATATACCGGCATAGCGGATTTCATGCCAATGCTAGCATAGCCCTTGACATTGTATGTCATAGACAGTCCGGAAGTTGATGTACTGAACTGTAAGGTGAATCCCTGATAGGATACATGCTCGCCTACGGAACCGTCATCATTCAGCCAACCGAACATAAAGGATACCGGGATTCCGCTAGAATTAGCATAGTTACTCGCATCTTGGGCCGCACTGTAGAGCAGGGCTTCAAATGATGCGATGTTGGAACGCTTGGCAGAATCGCCTACTACAATAACTTTCAGCTCCCACGATAAGAATGACTGTATCTGCGCATTAGTTATAGTCAGAGAGCAGAACGGACTTGGAATCTCCAAGCCGAAGTCTGTAAGCGATACACCCGCTAATGTAAAAGAACAGAATGGTTGCTTGAACATTATTCTTCACCAAGATTCAGCTTTAAGGCAGTGATAGGTGCCAAGATTTCGCCCTTACTAAGTAATGCTGTTACACTTTCGGGCATAACAAGGCGCTGACCCTCCCTAGCCGTATATCCATCTTCTATCTGATTAAAGTATGCGATTACCCAACTGTAGGTAGCAGAACCTAATTCCTTCTCGGCGATTATGTCTAACCTATTTTCCTCGGTAGCCGTAACTTCGTGATACTTAACTGTAGTGTTGGTAACAAAAGGATTCGGAGTTTCAAGTGTGATATATCTGTCAGCTCCCGGATGATGTGTTACCTGACGAAGATTTCTGTACCTAGAGATATGGTCATAGTCAGTGCAGACACCATAAACGATGCCGTCATGTTCTATCGTCTTATAGGGTAATGTCAAATCTCTAGCATATATCATTCAAATATCCCCTTCTCGCGTACCGTGTCATAGTTCAAAGCCTTCGGTGATATCTCAGTAATATTGAAGGTCAAGTCGCACATGAGGTAAAAACCATCCAAGCCTATCGGACCACTCCACTTCTTCTTACAGCTCGTCATTACACCGGTGATGTAGTTGACACCATGAACATACAAAGTGACTATCGGGACATTTACTAACGAACCATCATAACGAGGGTAGCAGTTAGCTTCGCATCCACGGATAAGAGCGTTGGCACTGCCATCACGATGGTCACCCGTCCACATGTCACGATGGAACTTAAAGGTGAACGACAGCTCCCTCGGACCGGATGACTTATAAACCTTCCAAGGCTCGTATTGATACAGCATCTCACCCATCTCGTCATAGCTTGCCGTAGCGCCGTCATCCAATTCCTCAGGGTACACCGGGAAGTACAGCATCTCATTAGGGCTTAGTGAGGAATACAGCGCTACTTCGCCCCACGGGAGTTTGAACCACTGAAACGGCTCACTAGATGAACCACTACCGGTAGATGTAACACCGAATGCTGAACCGGAATATGACGCGTTATACTCGGCAAATCTAATAGGATTTACATTACCGGATGACTTGATGTCATTCGTACACTGAGTATATAAAGCATCCGATACGGGTTCGCCATTACCTAAAACGCCTACGGATGACGGGAGTTTGATTTCCTCCGGAATCCTGATGGCATCGGAGAAGCAATTGTACTGAGCCAAAGCCTGCCAATCCCTATCCGTGCCCAAGGCCGCTTTCTCGTATAAATCAGAATCACCGACAAACTGATTAAGGATGTTCAGCTTCTTCTGAGCATCAACTACGGTATTGACCAAGGGTCTAGTAAGGAACTCCGTACCGATATTTACGGCGCGTTCAAGACTATTCGCATTAAGAACAGTATCAAGATTCCTCGCACCTACTACAGTGGAGAGAGCGGATAATGTCATGTCTTTTGCGATTTCAAGAAACTGCATATCAGTTCTCCATTCTTAAATACTTGATTACATGGGGTTCACCGAAAACCGTCGGAGGTCTAGTTCCCGTAGTCAGCTTGGATACATAGTTCAAGCTCGTATTATAGCAAGCGATACATGCTTCGATGGTAAAGTCATTGTCATAGTTGTCACAGTGCAGTAACTCTAAGATATCTTCGATATCCTTATACTCGGACTGCTTGTAAATGACTTCGCCAAGCATGTATGTGTAAATCCAATCCGGCAGTGTGTAGGTTGATTCCTCAGTCGTGCCGTAATACTGCAAATACTTCTTGATGCAAGCCACGATATAACTACGCAGTTTTGTATAGGCTTCGTAATAATCCGTGTACTCACGAACCGGGTAACCCTCGTCATCAGTGAACGGATTTGGGTAATAATCATCGAAGAACCTTACCTCAGGATTTATAACCGTAGTCTTTTTATTAAAATCCTCGTCACCTAAGTCGATAAACGCATTGAACATTTCCTCATCGGAGATTAAGTGGTAAGGATAATTCTTCTTGATATAACCAAGATTGACATATTTAATTTTGATTATGTCATGTACCAACATAAATTACTCCGCCGGGTCAAACTTTTCAGGATGCTTTGCGTAATAGTCCTCGGCAAATTCCTCTACACTCACCATATCCTCGTCAGATATAACCGCGGCCGTTCCGTCACTGCGACGGTAATCGTCTGTATAAACATAGCCTACTCCATCTGAACATCCGGCAGGTAACGCATAAGGCCCCTGCTCATCCTCGGAAAAGTATAAATCACAAAAATATCCGGGAGCGACTTCTACTATAATCGTGTCTTCGGTGTAGCCCTTATAGTGAAAAGTCCATGCATCGATTACTCGGAAATCTCTTGGGTCAAGTTTTAGTTCTATCATACTGTTGTACCTCCGTAGAAGATATGGAAGGAATCAGGATTCCAACCATCAATGGTATCTACATTAACATAAGTAGATTCTATCAGTTCCGTATTGGAATTGAACGCAATAGAGCCATTACCCATACCGGTAGCGTCATTATAGATACCGGTCTGTGCGCTGAAGGATGTCTCAGTAACAATCCAATTTACCTTATCATTGACCGGGCGATATGCCGTGGTGAATGTACCGGTAACCTTAATAGGCGAAGTGATACTAGACAGCGGGTAATTGAGCGATGAACCCTGAGGTAATACAAAATCGCCTCCGATGATTACATGCTTTGTAGCATCAATCGGTCTAGTCTTAGTAGTACGGTTAGATACATACAGACTGCATCCGATTAACTTACCGCTACCGCTCAGCGTTATGCTACGGAGAGCATAGCTGTAATGGTTATCATCTGATATGGTTTCATCCCAAAATGTAACTTCCTGAGTTGTCATAGCAACATTAGGCTGAGAGATTTCCATGCCGTTTACGATTAAATCCGGGTCAGCATCGGTAAACCTAGAATACCAAAGCGTAAGGTTATCAAATCCGGAGAAATCGGAATAAGCGGTGAACATGGTGTCTCTGCTGTTATGAACATCGCATGTAGTAATGTAGTGGATAACCCGAGCGTCATAGTACAGACAGCTTCTAAGAACATTGATGACAGGACCATTGGTGAATGTCGTAATGGAGCTGTCGATTCTAATCTTAGCGCAGTCTGAGATATTGATAATGATGTTCGAGAAATCCTTAGTCTTATCATCAGCCGTGAAGTGAACATAGACTGCCGTACCAAACCTAGAATCAAGATTATACAGATTCAGGATACCTTCTTCTTCCGGGAGCGGGATATAGACATGAATCACCGTAGGTACAGAAGAAAGCTCTGCCTGCGTCTTGAAAGCAACTCTAGCGTTTACCGCCTCGTCAAGGTATGCCTGAACATACTCTAAGGTCTGATTTGCCGGTACAGTAAAGTCAGCGCCTAACTGATATGCTAAGGCACCGGTACGGAGAAGTGCATAGTCAACGAGCTTCAAGTGTCCGGTATCGTCGAGATAGACATAGCCCGCGTCGGCATACTCGGCATCCGTAGAAGCATTATAGAAACCGCCTACCTGAGTTTCAGTTGCTAAAGGTGTACCGCCCGTGAGCAATACAGCCTCCGACCATGTTTTAGGACCGTTGCCGGAAACTTCATAGTAGTAAGGGACGATTCTAGTATCGTCATCCGTATGGAAGTCGATTTCAAAGTAATCGCCGTCATCGTTGCCCTTGTAAGATGTGAAGTCGAGTTCCGTAAGAGCGTTGTACTCCATAACAAGTTCCCAACAATTCTCATCCCACTCGCCCTTAGTATCGGTAGTACACTTATAGGTACCCTCGTCATAAGCAACATAATCGCCTACATGATACTGTGTCTTCTTCTGATAGAAGTTAGCGATGTACTCTAAGGCTTCTTCCTCAGTGTTCGGGTCATCTCCCGCCCATACTGTCTCGGCAGGGGCAATCTTGAAACCATCCGGCTTAGTATCCGTATAGGTGAGGTCAGAGATGGAACCCGGGAGTACGATATACATCGTGGACGGAGCGGAACCCTCATCCTCGGATGCAGAAACCGTATAGTCCTCCCTGACGATGATATAGTCGCCTACATCATACTTTGTCAGAGACTTAGGGAAGTCATGGCTGTACTTACCGGAAGAATCCATGGTAAGCGTATCCCAAAATGCAATCTGCCTACCCTTAGTAAATTCCTTATAAGACTTAATCTGATTCGAGAGTGCCTTGATTTCATCGGTATATTCTTTTGTAACAATACCGGATGAACCATTGGTATAGCTAGCCGTAGGGAAGTCGATTACTCGGTCAGCGTAAACAAGTGCGTCACCGTTGTTATTAGTGATGTCACCGTCCGGCTGTTTGTGAGGGATTACGAGATGGATATTGCCCTTGGAATCCCTGAGGAACTGAGCCATGTTTACAACCTGCTGATAATCCGTCTTAGCGACTGTCTGAGGTGCATCAGAATCCCAAATCATGAGACTGCTTGTAGATTCGCACCAATCGGCGGATGTACCGGAGAATGTGTAGAACTTGCCCGGAATCAAGTTCTCGGAAGATACATACTTATCATCAAGAATGGAATCGAAGTCCTTAATTCTTGCAGACGGCAGATATCTTACGGCATCCGTGTTAGGTGAAATGCTCGAAGCTGAAATAGAGCCGTTGATAAATGTAAAGTCAGCCAACTTGATGTCGGCAGTAGCCATACCCTGCTGTGTAGCCTCAGGGCAGTCCTCAGGTAATAAGAACTCGGACTGCTTAGCCACTACGAGCTGAACACCGACATACATGTTGTCTGTGTTTTCAACAAGCATGGAGCCGGACATGGTGCTTTCAGTGCTGAAATATGTCTTGATACCGATGGAGAGGTTACCATACAGTTCTTCCTTGGATGACTGTCTCAGTTCATAATTAGCCAAATTAAGGTCAATCTGCATCGGTGCAAGTGTCTCAACATAGTGTCCGTTGATTACCGCTCTACCGGGAGCTATCTGCAAGATGGATGTAGATATTGTAGTCTGTGTCCAATGCTCTGCGTTGAACGGCTCCGGTCCTTTATAATGTAATGTAATATTAGTACCGGGGTCGGGGATGTACTCCTGAGTGAAAGTAATCTTCGTAGCCGTTGTGGTCTTATCGATAGAATAGCCCGTCTCCGGGATTTCCTCTAAACCTATGGCTACCGAATACATAACCTCGATGTCTAAGGGCTGATTAGCAGAATCCTTCAGGTCATAAGTAGCGTGACCGGTACCGACCACAATCTTTTCCGCCTCATTCGTAGTACGGACATAAGTATTGTAATCATAAATACAGTAGTCGCCCTTTATGTAGGTCTTGGTTGCGCTGTAGTCTTCAACGGAAGTGTCCCTGAGCAGTTGAACCTTGAAATCATCCATACAATGAAGGAATGACGGACCGATGGGATACTTGACATTAGGGTTTGTCGCAACCATCTCCCTTGCCTTCAAGTTAAACTCGGTGACCAACTGACCACCTTGTTTAGAGTTACTTAACGGGAAGATGTTGGCTGAAGCAACGGGAAAAGTTATGAAATGCATCTAGTTATTCCTCCATATATGTATAAAAGGTATCTTATTTCTTTGTTGCACCTAATCCAAGTGCGCTTATTGTATCGATAAGCGATAATCCGCCTGCCTGAGTATTGTTCTGTTGCATGATAGCCTGAAGGATTACTACGATTTCGCCTAACAGAACATTCGTCTGTAATTGAGGGTCTAATCCTTCAATCTGCGTCTTGGTGAAAGTACCTAAAGCATTAGCAAGAGCGAGCGAAGCTTGTTTCTGACTATCGCCCTCGGCCGCCTTCAGATTAGCCCAAGCAGTAGCCTTGCTAATACCGGGATTGTAAACCTCGGTCTTGGACGCGATGTACCTCATCCAATCGGCGAGACACTTTTGGAAGGATGAGGCACCCATAAAGGTTGTATTAATATCCTTTTCAATAAGACTGAGGACACCAATTACCGTATAGTTAGTATCATCGCCAAGCTTCCTGCTCAGTTCTTCGATTCCGCTAATGACCGTATGCTTTTCAGTCTTACCGATTTGAGCCTGAATGGTAGCCATAGCCATATCAACGGCATCCATACGAGTATCATACTTCTGACCATCGCCGAAGAACGGGAACCACAGTGCCGTGTAATAAGCACCGCCGGTACCGGAGGCATAATCCCAATATGCCCTAGTGTCATCACGGAACAGCTTTTCTTCGTCACGAATCTTCTGTTCGTTGATAGCACCTTGACGGGCTTCATTAGCTTCGAAGTATGACCTAAGTTCATTCTCAGTTCTGCCGTAATCATCAAGAGCCTGCTGAAAATCGGATATACCAAAGTTCTTAGCGGAAGCAACCCAATCTTCGTAGGACTTGTACTCGGAGGCCGCCTTCTCCGCGGAATCCAAGAACTCGCTGAATCTCTTGTTAGACTGCTCCTGAGCAAACTTAGTAGCAGAAGTTGTAGAAGCTTTTACTACACTGCTGATGGTATTTTCATTTACCGGAGTATTAGCAATAGCCTGAGCTACTGACTTACCAACCATGCCCCACTCATATCTTGAAGTTATGGACGAAGTACGAGACGCGTCTTTAACGGCACCACTAAGCTTATCAACAGCGTTAGCGGTCATCATACTTGCTTCGATAGGGTTAGTAGCAAGAAGTCCCTTATCATGTAAATAGTTATAAGTATCAGAACCGCCGGTGGATAAACTTACAAGTCTAGTAACGCCGGAAAGCATGTTACCAAACGCAGTACCTTTTGTACCGCCCATCATTTCAACGAGGGACTTGGTTAAGCTTAAATCCTTACCGCGTGTAGTGAGGTCTGATAATGCCTTAGAATTACTTCCGACAGCACCTAACTGCAAGATTTCTTTTATATCTTGGTCATTGTCGATGGATTCCGAAATAGACTTCGCCATGTTGGCAACGCCCTTCGAGATAAATCCGATAGGATTCAGGAAGTTCATGAGCGTTGTCATGGTCTTCCTGATGCCTTCAAGGAACTCTAAGGCCGCACCCTGAATGGCTACGGAGTATTCATTCTCCATCATAGCCGTGGCGCGTTGTTCATCCCACATGTGTTGCTGAATAGCTCTACCGGCTTCACTGTCGATTACATAAGCCAAGCCTTCTTCGAGAATGACACGGTTGATTTCCTGAGCCTTTAACTGCTCAGCAGATGTTGTGGTCTGACCACTCTGTAACAGCTTGATGTTATCATCGAGGGACTTGTTGTTGGTATCCATCGAATCGATAGCAGATGCCAAGTAGTTAAAATCAACACGGGCAAATGCGTTCTTATCGATACCAAAGATATTCGCCAAGTTCTCGGCTGATTCCATGTAGTTGTCCGGAGACATGGTTTGCAGACGAGCCAACTCCTTGAACATGTTGGAGAATACTTCTTTAGGATTCTCCGCCATCTGACGCAGGAAGTCGGTATTGCCTGCATTAATGCCCGCCAACGAACGCAGAGCTACAATAGATTCACTGTTTCCGCCGATTGCGGCCTGTACCACATTATTGACTAAGGAATCTGCCAAATCAGGTGCAACCGCACCAATGATAGCGGATACGGAAGTTAATGTGCCGGAAATCTCAGTAGCGTTACTTGACTTTGCAGACTGAGCAATCTGAACAGCGTCCTTGAATAGAGTTGCGCCGTTCTTCAGTCCGGTAGAGAAACCACCCGCAAGTTCACGGCTAGAATACAGCAAGTTACTTGCGAAGTTTTCTAATTCCTGATTAGCTATAGCGAGCGCCTGAGACTGAGACTGCCCCTGAGCTAAGGCGTTGGCCGCTATGGATGCGTAAGTATCGACATATCCGAAGAAATCCTGACCGTTCGGAATCGCATTATTGAGCTTTGTAGCCACATACGCAAATTCCTCTGCGGCCTTGCCCGTAAGACCGGAATCAAGTACGGATGATAATTTGTCAACAACATCCGTAGCCTTGATAGCTGAATCGAGATTTTCTTGCCTCAGCCTCTCAGCGTAGCTCTCATACAGAGCATAAACGGATTCCTTATCATAACCTTGGGTCTGACCTATCTTGCGGAGATTGCTGTCCCAAACAGTTGTCCACTTCTCAACGGCTTCCTGAAGAATCTTGAACGGTTCCTCAGTGATGTAATTGACATCAGCCTGAAGACGCTTCTTGGCTTCTTCAAGTCGCTTCTTACGGATTTCTTCCTCACGGTTAAACGACTTGCCAAGAGCCTTGACCATCTCGCCAAGACCTTTAAGCGCCGGGCCGAGGACTTTTGCGATGGTATATACGATACCAATAATAAGCAGGACATAGGGCAGAAGCGGACCGGAACCTGCTAAAGCACCACCGGCAACCTTACCGGCGACGAGCTTACCTCCGCCGGATGCCATAATTTTACCGCCACCGGAGGCTAATACCTGACCGGCACCTCCGGCACCTTGCGTGGAAAGAACCTGAGCAAGCTTACCGCCACCCTTGACCATTCCACCGGCACCGCCCTGACCGCCGTTTAAGAAGCTCTGTGCAACATTTTTAAGGCTCTGCTTAGTAGCATCGTTCTTGATGAACTTATCAAGGGCTTTATTTCCAAGTTCCTTACCCTTACCAAGAATCTTCTGACCGGTCTTGGAGTTCTTGAAGGCATCGACACCCATCTTAGTGAGGTTCTTGCCTGCCTCATGACCGATGTTCTTTAAGTCAAAGCCAAATTCCTTTTGGAAGGTATCAAGCGCACCCTGAATACCCTTCTTGAAGTTTCCACCGGCTAAAGAATCCAAGAGTTGGTCTTTAATGCCTGCTTCAAAATCTTCAAGGAGGTTGCCCTTAGAACGATATTCAACAGTATCATCACCCTTACGCCTATCACTCGTCTTCCACTTCTCGCTGTTACTAGCGAAGTTGGACTGTGATTCCGTAGGAGCTTTTCTACCGTTGCCAAAAATATCAGGGTTACGCTGAATAGCATTAGCCAACGACATCAACGCCTTGTAGATGTCGTTGCCATTACCCTGAAGATTACTTATCGTACTAGCCTCGGGACTTATCGAGGAAGTCTGATTCGGAATGTTGCCTTGATTCTCTGACATATGCCTTACTTATTCTTGTTTAACTGCTTCTGTCTTTCTTTTATTTCTTTGTCGAGTTCTTCGACATATTTAGCGCGGATGAATATTGGCTGTTCCATTACCCAATCGGCGCTGACCGCCCCCTCGGAGGCTCTTGCTATGTAAACTGTTTCCTCAACAATTCGCTCATATTTTTGTTGGCGTAACTGATGGAACGATTTCATCTCGTCCCCCACTTTCACCATCTGTAACTGCGGATTCACTAGCCTTCTCGGCATCTCTATCAGCTTTCCAGGCCCTGAGATTTCCCAAGGTCGGGCGAAAAAATCGGTCATCGACAAGTGCTACGAAGGCCGCATTCTTGCTGTGGCACTTCGGGCACATTATCTTACCTCCTGCACGAAGCCCGTAGTCAGTTAATTCAGTTGCCCTAGTCTTCAGAATAAAGAAATCCGCAGGGGATAACTGATTCTGAATAGTAAACTTGATTTCCGGTGAAGCCAACTTGGAATTACCCTTGATGGACTTAATCATGTAGCAGAGACGAGCCAAAGCTACATTGGTGTCACCGTTCTTATCCATAAACAGAGGGTCTTTCTCAGCGTTCATAGCGTCCTGAATTGTAGGAAGCTTGATTACGATATCGCCGTTAAAGTCAATGAACTCATCCTTAGTGATTTTAATTTCATTGACGAAACCCTCAGGAAGCATCTTAACATCTACTGTCCTTAAATCAGCCTGATATTCCCCGTGCGTAATTGCGTCGCAGTCAGGGCAATATGTAGCGTTGGTTGTGTAGTAGGGACCATAATTGAGGATTCTCAGACATCTGCAAATCCACTGAAAATCGATTTCAAGGAGACTGCGGAAATTAATCTTTTCCTCGATAGCCTTAGGGAAGATATCATCGAGCATCATAGCTTGGAAGTCTTCGCCTCCGACATAATCCAATTCTGAAGCTGTAGGGATACACTTCAGCGTAAGGACATCCGGGATGTCACTGTAAACACCCTTACCCAAGAGGGTAATCTTTTCTGAAATAGCCATTTTAGTACCTCCAAAAGTGTTGTTAGTTTGGTATTTCGTTTTATTTAGTTGTGCCTATCGCTAAACAGAAAAGTCTTCCGAAAAGCGATTTGTTCCGATTATATAAAAGGTTATATAAACAGAAACGGGCAAGCCCTGAGCCTGCCCATTTCTGCATGTGATAGATGGAAACCTAGAAGAATTACAAGATATAATTGTCCTTCTGCCCGTTATTGAACTTTATGATGTCCCTTAACAGCGTAGCACATTCCTCAGTATCAGCGATAGATGCCACATCCTTGTTGAGACAATGTGAAGACCAATAGGGGCTGTCCGCATAAATGAAAGTATGCGAAGGATTCACTCGCGGGTCTAAAATGAACAGCTCTCTCAACTCATCGTACTCAACTCTGTGAGCCTTAGCTATCTCGAAGAACTGCGAACAGAAACTAACCTTAGTGGCTAGCCATGAGTTCTCCATGAACTTAACCAATTCAGCAGTTTCCCAACTTGTTATACGGAAAGTATGTCGAGCATCGTAACACCGCTGAAGCATTTGCTGTACTTTAAGGCAATCCGGCTTATCTCCGCCAAGAATAGTGAAATTGAACTCGAAATTATTACAGTGCTGAGTGTTTCCATAGTATTCCGGGCTGTAAACTATCCTTTTTCCCGTACTTTTGGCTAAAGTCGCAGTAAATCCCACCGGACATGTTGACTTAATCACATAAATGTCGGCTGTAGTCTCATTGATGGCATTAACGACCTCGGAAGTATCCAAATTAGCCGAACCATCGCCCATGGCAGGGGTATCTACACAAATAAAAGCGATGTCATAAGACATGTTACTGTCCCAATGTGCAATAAAACGCTTGTACTTATCATAAACTGCCGGAGTTACGGCAATTATTCGCTCATAAACATTCTGACCGACTACACCATAGCCGATTACTGCCACATTATAACCCTTCATAAATCACCTCCGGGTAAAATTGAGTTCTATCTATGAGCATAGCCTTATTTTCAGGCAGAAAATCACACGAAACTACTACAACCCGGTCAGTAATCTCAGGTGTTTCGTCAATAATATGCTTCAAGCTTGGATGAACGCACAATACCTGAGGTCTAAGCCTCAAATCCAAGTCTCGGAGCGCCCGAATAATCTCTTGTTCAGTCATCCCGCACCTCATACTTGCATGAATTAGGGAACTTTTCTCCAAGAATGGACTGCAAATCGTCCCTAATTGCCTCATAGTTGGTCAAATCCGACATGTCATTCAAACACACGAACTTAATCTTATCTATATTAACGATTTGGCGAAGCATATCTATGCTATCGCTAACTTCCATATACACATACGGGCAGAAATCCTCGACATAGGCTTCTGTAAAATACTGATAGTAGTGATACATGTACTGATTCAGATTCTTAGGCTGTCGAAGACTAGATATGCTCTGTCGTATTGCATCCGTACATGCCTCGCCTACCCTCTGAGCTGACGATTTCAATATCGGGAAGATACTATGGTCAAGGGAAATTATCTCACCCCGAGGGTAAGGGTCTGCCCCAAGCATGTTAGTTATCAAATCCATCCCCGCTCGACACTGACACCGGAATGTGTGGTGTGGGTCATAGTTGAAATGAACCCTAAACCTCAAATGCGGTCTGTCACCGGTAAAGAAATCTGATGGTGATGACGGGTTAATCGGGAATATGTCATCATTGAAGTAAACGAAATGCTCGGATAAGTCCTTAATCCGGTACAGAAATGATTCTATCGTACAACTATTGAATGTCGGCAGAAATTCCTCCGGGATGAAGTCTTTATGATAGACCACCCGGACATTCTCACGATTAAGCCACGCGGGTACCTGACTATCCCTAGCCACAATTAAAAATACAGTCTTTATATAAGGCATGTATTCAGCGATACCTCGGAAAAGATACTGAAGCGTACCCCAACTTCTGTACCGGTTAGGTACCATGCTAGACGCGCCTACAGCGTCTCTAAAGTCTTCCTGCCAAGCAAGGTCATCTACATCTACATAAGGGATTACTGCGTCTATGGCGGGTTCTGTAGCCGTTTCTAGGGGCTTCCGTGACGCATCGATTAGCAAAGCATCCGTAACATAGCACAGATACTTCATATTGACCACGCTCTCAGCCCTCCATGTGGACGGAAGCTGAGATTTTAGGGATGTATCCCTAATACAGTCATCCGGAAAATCGAAGGACTTCTCAGGATACCGGGCAAAACACTGAGCCACGAAAACATCGTCACCAAAGCCTTCGCCCTTTTCCACATCAATATCGGGTAAATCCATTTGACTGTATATGTACCGGGATATCGCGCATAAGTTCAAGGCATGATTCATGCGACGGACTACACCAAAGCCGTCGGGATGTGAATCAATTTCACGCATGAATGCCTCAGGGTCGTTTGACTTGATTACCGCATCATCGTCCAACATTATGAGATAGTCATAATCAGATTCAAGGAACTTCTGCCGTAAAACCTTCCGTGCCGTTAAGATGCCTAACTTGGATTCATAGTTAAAAGCAGTAAGGTTAATCGGAGGTTTGTAATCCTGCCAATTTTGGGCAATAACCATGATGTCCACATTAAACCATAATCGATTTAATGTCTGAAGTAACTCAGAACATCGTCTCATCCTCTGCTCCCGGACATACTTGTGATAGTCCGTGTCTGCATCCGGGAAATACGAAATTATGCCGAAAACTTTTCTGAGGTTATTCTGCATCTCCGTAAATGATGTCTCCCATAATCATGAAGTCCATAGAACCGGTTTGGATGTTTCGGGATAGCCACGAATAAGACATACCGTATGCGTCCACCGGACTAGAACTGCATGATATTGAAAATGTGTCTAACACTACCGGACACAAGATAACCCTACCATTGTATCGTATGCGTATATAGGTTCGAGCATGGCTGTCCAAATCAAAATTCACAAAGTCGTACACTTTACTACCGCAGAACCGGCACCTGCCATTATCCTGCAAAGCGCCCGCGCAATTAGGGCAATTATGTAGTTGCTCAATAAGTTTGCCCATAGTCCCTCCTTATAATAATT
Organism: Clostridia bacterium; assembly: GCA_045614005.1. Lineage (GTDB taxonomy): Bacteria > Bacillota > Clostridia > UMGS1810 > UMGS1810 > RGIG8748. The sequence goes on along the minus strand of JAZLCB010000442.1, from coordinate 19,564 downwards.
CTGCTTCGTCCGGATTCTTCAACTCCCCGGCTTGCCACTTCCACATAATGCTACCTTCCCGTTTTGACCTATAAACATATAGCGGTTTACAGAGCCGACACTGTGTATGGGGCGTGGCTCTTAACTTGCGCTGAAACGGAATATCAGTATGATGGACATAGGTTTCATCGAAGAACGGCACTATCTCCCTCCGATAAATCGCCTTCCATATCGCCCGAGCGGTTGGATGTACGATTATGACATTTTCATCGAAGTCCACCCAATCAAACATAATCTCATCTGCCAAGTCTTTATCAATAGCATCGATAAGCTCGTCGATATAATTCATCATTATCATATCATCGCTGTCGATGAATCCGATGTATTTACCGGTAGCCTGACGGATTCCTTCATTCCATGAAGCGCAGGCTCCCCTATGGTCGGCATGTAGAATTTTGAACTCAGTAAACGCATCAAACCGGATTTCATTACAGCCGTCATCAATAACAATAACTTCAACCTCATCTGTCTTTTGAAGTCGAAGTTCCTTTAACAACTTTATCGTATATTCGTAGGTGTTGTAGTATGGGATTATTAGTGAGAGTTTAATCATTTTTCAGCTAGGTCGTATATATAAATCAGATTCAATAGGCTTACTGCAAAACAGACAATATGACATAGGTTTCAAATTAGAATATTGACCATAACAAGGTATAACCTTAACCGCTATCGGCTTATGGCAATACGGACAACCATAGATGACGGAACCATTTACATCTTGGTATAAATTATTCATCGCACTGACCATGTTCATTGGAAGATGTTGATATATAAATATCAAACTTCGGCGGAGTATAATCTGTATCAGGTTCAGCCTTATTCAAGTCTAATGAAATAGACGCTATATTGGTCATAAGTAAATTTTGTTGACGCTCAGATAATTTCAAGAATCTCTGCACATCAAAACATTTACTCATCAAAAGGACGGTTTCTTCTAACAGTTTAATTCTTTCGGAATTTGTCATTATGCATCACCTACCATCTGCGCCCCGCATCCCGGGCAAAACTTAAAATGGTCTGCACCGTTCCAAAAACCACAATTAGTACACTTAAACATTTCGATTGTGATGCTATGTTCCTCGTCTTTTACCCATGTACCTTTTGGTCTTTCCGACAACACCTTGCGTACTCCGTCTTGATAACCCATAGCGTAGTTATCAGCGGTTGCCGTCGGGAAATTGTCGATAATATCAAGCACTCGGTTACCGCTTTCAAAGTCTATCGTTGGCTTTCCATAAGGGTTACACTCTGTTTTTATTTTTCTGTATAAAGCGCTACGGCTGATTAAATCGTTATTCATTCCGCACCGCCTCCCATATTCATCTTCGCACCGCAGTCCGGACAGAACTTAAAATTCCCTTCCCGCGCGTCTAATCTGTAAGAACCACAAACCGAACAAGTATATCCGACAATGTAATAATCATCGTTATCCTCTTTTTCCCACTCGCCTTGCGGTCTTTCCGCTTCTTCTAACTGTCTGATAAGTTCCTTATTACGATTCTGTAATTCAGTAACATAATCAGGACTAATTACAAAACTAGCAGACGGGGCATTGTCGATACATTGAAAAACTAAACCACTATCAAAACCGCCGTTCTTAAACAAATGGTCAATTTCTTCTTTCAAAGCCCCACGGCTGATTAAGTCGCCTTGGGGTCTTCTACCGAGCTTTATTTCAGCCATTTTATAGCCCGTTTCAAATGCGTCTTTGATATGTTCATCCGGTACAGCGTCAACTTCCGGAACATTGTCAATAAGCGCCAAAATGCCTTCAAACCCGGCTATCGCAAAACGATAAGGCTCTAGCATAACTTTCAGCTTATCCGCGTCTATCAGCCTCATTCTTCATCGCTCCCTAACTTCTTATACGCACTATTCCTCTGCGATACTGCCAAATCATACAGAATGGAATTTATGTAATAATCACTCTCGGCTTCCGTGAGATTATTGCGGATTATCCTGAGGTACAAATCCTGCTTGGCTTGTGATATTAAAATGTCAAGTTCTCGTTGTGTCATTTTATACCACCTCCGGACATCCTTGCACCGCAGTTAGGGCAGAAGTTATATTTGTCCTTATACCATTTCATTTCATATCGGCAATTCGAACACATATCAGTAATTGGGATGCCACCTTGCTTCCCGTAAACTTTCCACTCACCTTGCGGTCTTTTCTTCCTTAATAACTCACTTGCCTTATTAATAGTCTCAGCCATGCTGTCGTACTGTTCCAAGGCATCTATAGCAAGGTTGACAGCTTCGGCTTCAATCCCATATCTTTCAACGGATTTCAAAACGATTATGGCTTCCTGATTAGTCATTTCGCAACACCTCGCATGTCCCCTTCGCTTGTTTTACCCCAATTTTTAGGGAGTTTGCCCTTTTTCACAAATCTGCAATAGTCAAAGTAATTGTCAAAGACATAGATAGTCCCCTCACTTAAATCAATGCAAGAATAGGTTTTCTTTTCCTTTTCCTTTTTCATTTCACCTCACCGCTCACATCCGCCCTGCTTCGGTATTCCTCAAACCTCTTTTTGAGTGTATCTTCCCCAATATCATGACTGTCATACCATTCAATGGAATGCATAACCTCTTTCAGTTGTTCTTGTAAAACCGTCACCCTGATTTTCGCTGACTTGATGTACTCAGCAAGCCGGGTTAAATCGAGTGCTATATCTTCATAGCCAAGTCGCAAAGCAATTTCGCTCATATCTTCGATATATTCAACTCGGTCAAACAGTTCTCCGGGTTCTTTACAATATAAATAGTCAAAACTTCCGCCACTCATTTCATATCACCTCCCCATCGGTGTCCCGCAATTAGGGCAGAAATTATCCGTAGGCATTTGCTTGTATGAACCAATAACGATATGCCTACACACGGAACAATGCCAATTACCGATATTAGGGTTTGCGTCATATTGGTTGTACTCCCACCTACCATGAGGTCTTGTGTACGCAGATAACGCTTTTATCCACGCATCGTTACAGTCATTCCAACCTTTTGCATAATTTCGAGCTTTAGCTGTCTTATATGCAGTCTCCCGGATAACTTTATCATTCAGGTATTCCTGCTTACATGTCTGAATTACTTCCGTCATTCTGCATCACCGTCAATCTCATCCTGAATAAGAAAAATCGCGTAGTCAATTGCCTCAACCTCATCCTCAGTTAAAGCGTATTTAGACTTCATATTCTCCAAGATTCTTCGCTGTTCTACTTCCTTACTGTAATAGAATTTCATTCTGTAGCTCCCCTAAACATCCTATCTGCCTGATAGCTGTCACAACGAGATTCCGGCGTAAAGGAATCCCGATGCTTCTTGCACCAAACACAAGGCATTTCATAGCCGTCTCTGTCCAATGCTTTACCCAATCGGCAGGTAGCACAACATTCAGATATCATGTAATTCGTACCTCCTTAGGTATTATAACGATTCTGATTCTGTTTCATCTGAGAGCATACCCGCCCCGCAGTTGGCACAGAAATGCCGGAAGTTATCATGCCCATACTGAATCTCATGACAGATACTACATTCCTGACCACTCCCGGTATCAATCCATGTACCATGCACACGCTCCCGGCTATAGAGTTTGGCGATTATCTTTATGGCAGTCTGAACATCATTCTCAGCATGGTCTAAACGCTCATTAAGTTCTCGTACCGTGGATGTCTCTAGGATATCAATCGGTTTATCGTTCTCTAACGCCTTGACTGCCATATCAAAAGCTTCGACGATATTACTGTTTGTAATGTCATACGCGACAATATTCTTAACCGTCTTAATGATAATTATGGCTTCTTCATTGGTCATACTTCATTCACCATTTCTGCACCGCAATTCTCGCAATACTTGACAGAAGTGCATCTAACACTACCGCCACAAATAGAGCAAACTTCAAACCCGTCTTTATCAAATATAACCCTGCCTCTTGCTCTTTCGGGTTCTGATGCCGGAACACTGTCGATAATTACATTAGTATCTCGAATTATGTATGCACCTTCACCATCAGTTATTCTCACTCCGTCAAAATGGGTAAAAATTGCCTTTTTCAAAGCCTCACGGCTAACTAAATCGCCCTGCGGTCTTTCTGCATAAGGTCTGCCGTTTTTAAGGGCTTCAAGTAGTACCTTGCTTGCAATACTCCCATTTTGAACTTCTTTCAGCTTATAATCAGGAATATCAACTATCAGTCTCATTCTGTATCACCTCCCACAACCATTTCTGCTCCGCAATTCCAACAGAACTTATCTTGGGGTTCCAACACTTTCCCGCACTCAGAACAATATTCCCAACCTGACGGTGGTTTGATTATCATCCTGCCTTTTGGTCTTGCGTATGCGTTCATAGCGGTTATGTATCCCCGGTCATAGGCGCTATTGACATCATAAGTCGTTTTGATTTCAACTGCCGGAGAGTTATCGATGATGCCATCAAGTACATCAACAAACTTATCTATTTGCGCTTGTGTTCTTAATGTGCTACCGACATATAAACCTGACTTCAAATCAGAACGCAGTCTGCACAGCTCGTCAATGTCGCTTGCGGTTAAAAGCGGTACTGCCGGAGCATTATCAAGGATATTCTTAATATCCCGTACAGAAATATACCCGCCCCGATAACTAAGCTGTTTGCCCAATGCGGAATGCAAAGCACTCCGACTGATTAAATCGTTGTTCATCCCGCACCTCCTTATAAATGTTCTTCGGCACCGATTTTCTGTAGAACAGATTTAAGTGCATTTATGACTTCTTCTGTATATCCATTTTCTTCAAGCAGTTCTGCACCAAGAAGATAATTGATAGCATCAGCAATTACTTTTTGTTCTAAATCGGTGAACTCACCTTGCGGTCTTACATATTCGGCAACATATTTTGCAAACTGTTTTAACACCTCGGGAGAGATATACGATTCAACCGCCGGGGCATTGTCGATTTCGTTTATCGTATTGAGATAGCCGTCTTGTAAACCATCGGCATAGTCCGAACTATAGGTAACATTGACAAGCCTATCCGTTATTGCCTTTTTCAAAGCCTCACGGCTAATTGAATCACCTTGCGTTGCTTCATAAGGCTTGCCGTTGCGTATTACTTGCGCTACTGTCTTCTGCCAACCCTCAACATAACAACAAGCCCAATCTTCTGTTGATTTACTTAATTTTGTATAAAGGTCATCAGGAATATCGATTACAAGTTTCATTTCACATCACCCTCATTATCTGTATTGCCATATACCGGGACACCTAAAATTTTCATTTGATATACAAAACAATATTCCATCTTACAGTCAGGGAAAATACATTCTGATACTTCATCGCTATTTTCAAAATGACCGTTCATAACACACTTTGTTTTGCTCATTCCATATCACCTCGAAATATTCTCACATATCCAAACTTCGTTTCGAGCATATCAACAATTTGCTCTATCTGCTCGCCTGTGACTTCAAAATATTGGTAATCTGACCCTTGGCATACTTGATACTGAAGATAATTTGTTATGTAAGTAGTCATTCCATACCACCTCCCTTTATTCTCCTTTATATAGATTCTGTGGGATAGTATGTACTACCATAATCTGAGGCATACCATTAGCATCTTTAAGAATTTCATCTTCATACGCTTTAAGATACCCATAATTCCTAAATGTCCTTTTACCATATTCAGTAATGATTTCTACTGAACCTATATCAGAAAATATTGCTTGGGAGTTAAACATCATCTCACCCGTAGTGTATTCCTGCGAGGGAGTTACTGTTTGTCCATTTATTATGATGTCATAATAATGTGTTTGATTTACTATTCTCATTCAGCGTCACCTCTCAAACATCTGCCTCAATTACGGACGGCATGCTGTCAATTATCCGGTAAACTGCTTTATACTCATCTTCGATAGGCGCGGGCAACTGTGTTTTAAGTTCATCGCGGTCAATTAAATCGCCGTGCTGTTTAAGCAGAGGTATTCCGTTTTTGATGGCATCAGCAATCAATAAACTAAAATGTTGCACATAGTAATCTTCCCTATCGTAAGTAGTAGTTTGGTCTAAATAGGTTTTAACTTTATCCGGGATGTCAATTACTAGCTTCATTCCGCATTACCCCTCAGCTTCATAATATCGTCCCACATCTTCTTATCGTTATCTTTTCGGGTTTGACACAATTCATAACCCGAAAAGGTAATGCCACAATGAGGACAACTATCAATGAGTGGTCTGCTGAATATGGTTTCCGGTACAGAATCAATGCGCTGATTGCAGGATTCGCAAAACCAACGACACATACCTTTTGAAACTTCTTTAAGAATTATCTTGCTCATTCCGTGTCGCCTCGCACATCAGAAAAATCTTCACACTCCCCAACAACTTCATACTCTCCGAGAGAATTTAAGAAGTGCCCTTCGCTACATTCGTTATCGCACATATCAAAGTGCTTACACTTATGGCATAGATGCTCAAATACCTTCACCGGATAACCCCTCGCATTCTTTCATGGCTTCTTTCAACATCTGCAACATTTCCCGGAGGTCATCAAGACTGAATCCTTCCTTATTGCAAGTATTGGTTCTGCCAAGATGCTTGTACCAATTTATTATGGTTCCGCTTTTAAGATGAATGATGTAATATTCTTCAAAAGCATCGTAGTATAAAAGGAACTCATTAAATTCCTTATGCAAACGGCAAGAATCTTCCAAATCAAAGATTTCATCTTCGGAAAACACTTGCATAAAGGTATCAACAAATGCCTGCCGGCAAAAAGGATATTGTGTAAGCTCCTGAAGAAATGGTGACTTCATCAAGCATCCTCCTTCGCGCCTTTAATCTCAGCTTCCGCCTTTAAGCATCGCTCGGCTACAAACTCACCCTCCGAGGTATAAAACGGACATTTCCTGCCATAACAGCAGGAAAATTCCTCAACATCCTCGGAAGCACTGTGGTGTGTTGTTATTCTATAAGGGCATACAAGATGCGACATTAACATATAGATAGTACCTCCTACCTATACTAACGATTACCGCTAATGATTATTCCGGTTCGTAGGTAAGCTTCGCCCCGCACTTAGGACAATAGTTATATAGATTATCTTCCGGAGTGCCCTCGATTAAAGTAAACGGCTCATGACAAACAGAACACTCCCAAGTATCTTCATCCTCAGTATAGGCTCTCGCCGTATCCGGTATCCACTTACCCTCCGGTCGGGCTTCAACCGTAGGTGAGTTGGTTATCATGTTCATAAACATGCCGATATCTTCGTACTGCTGTTTGTTCTCAGGAGATATCTGTCCTACTTTGTCAAACAGCTCATTTGCATCAATTAATCTAATCATTTGGTACCTCTTAGAATTTCGCCATCCGGATTCGCCACATATCCATTACGCATCATGCACCCACACTTTGGGCAAGTTTTGTAGGCATGCGTGGAATCCTGATTACAGCAGGAACACATCCAACCATTAGAACTATCGCTCCATGTTGCGGTCTTCTGCGTAGCCATAACCTACCCTCACTTCTCCACTAACCTGAACTGCGTTGTAAAATTAGTTCCACAAAACTTACAACTGCCACTACCATAGTGAAGCTCTAACTGACCGCCACATTTAGGGCATGTCATCGCATACACTTCAACCACTTCGCACTGAAGCTTATATCGCTTGCCGTCAGGAGTGCATACTGTGTTAATATAACCGTCAAATTCTTTACCATCTTTATCAATCATGCCTCACCTCCATTAGCGTCCTTTATCCAAGCGTTGTAACACTGAATAAACGCTTCTTTAGTCATAACCAATCGTCTTTCAGTACAGTGCATATCATTTCCGGCATACATAGGGGTATCGCAGTAGCACTTATCATCTTCAATTACAATTTCAGGTTCTCCACAAGGTATCATCGTTTACTCCTTAACTAGGATTCTGCTTCCGGTTCTGAAACCACTCCAACACGGCATAAATTCTGCTCAGGTCGGTTTCAACTTCATAGCAGTCGCTTCCGTCACTGTCCCCACTATGGCACATGGGCATCCCCATCTGCTCATCCATCCCGCCATGTTTACATGTACGGCAGTCTCTCAATTCAAACAACTTTTGCATCTCAGCATCCATCATCGATTATCCCCCTCCCCTTCAATCAGCTTCAGGTCAAATTCCCCTCGAAGCTTCATCTCATTGGCTTCTTCAAGGAAATGGTCTAACTCCACATCGCATTGACCTCTACGCCAATTATCTACGCAGAGAACCCCGCCCGGAATGTAGAAGCAGTGAGACAACTTCTTAGTTCCATAGGATAAGGTGACAGTGAGCCAAATCGACCCCATACTGCCGTGCATCCACAAATCTACGCCCCACCCATAAGTTGCGCACCAATCTATCAGTCTCTCGATAGCCTCATTCATCATGATTCTCCTTATCGGCTTCAATTACAGTTGGAATGGTTTTAATGTGGTCTTCCAAGATTCCATAGTTCATCATGTCGAGTACGATATTCCGGTCAATTAAATCCCCGTGTCCTTTAGGTATAATTATCGCAATTTGAAATGCTTCGGTTATACATTGGTCTAACTTATCGTGTTGAATAGCATACAAGCCACCGTGATATATTGCGTTAAAATCATCGGCAGAAATATCAATTACTACTTTCATCGGCGTTACCTCCATCGTGTAATTCTCTTAATGGACAATTGGGCAGTCGCTTCTCATCCATAGTCGCATAATCAACATGCGTATCCGTAATCGGACAGCACACAAAGTCATAGCAGATAGGGCAGTCCTCACAGCAAAGTGGTATTTCCATGTCAATCAACAGCATTAGTCCAACTCCCCTTCTCCCATCTCGGCTCCGCATTGACCACAATAGTTATTACCGCCCTGCTCGCAGTAGTGACCACAATTAAAGCAGTACCAAATCATCCCTTCTAGTTGCCAAATTCCCTTAGGTCTTTCTATCGTCGGGGCTTCTTCTACTAAATCCCGGAAGTTGTGAACCAAGATATGCTCAGCTCCCGTCTGACCTCTCCCCAAAAGGTACTCCCGTTCTTTATCGATTCGCTCTAATAAAGCATTAGCGTCTATTAATCTAACATCTGCCATAGGATTCACCTCAGTTTCCATTATCCATCTCAGTACCACAGTCCGGGCAGAACCTACCCCTACAGCAGGACAGTTCCTTACAATTGGAACAACGGTAGGTATGATTTTCTTCATCCTCTACAATCCAAGTTCCCTTAGGTCTTTCAAACTGCTTCTTGGCTTCAAGGAATCCATCCTGATAGCCTAATGCATACTGAATAGCTGAATTATCATTATCGTCTGCCATGGCTCACCTCTCTGAACCACCCATGTCGGTTCCGCACTCCGGACAGAAATGGTACTGCCCTTCAAATACCCGACCACAATTCGAGCATTTGTAATTGTAATCATAGCCGGCACCGAACTGCCGTATGCCGTAAACCTCCCACTTGCCGTGAGGTCGTTCAAACTTCTTCCGTGCTTCCTCATACCCGTTGTTATAGGCATACTCTAACTGTTCTACGGCAAGTTCAGCCATCTCTCTAGCTCTCTTGTATGCACCGGTGGTATCCTTGGCTTCAAGTTCAGCCCAAACTTCTTCAAAAGTCACTACGCGTCACCTCCTTAACATAACCCCACAGACCGGACAAACCTTCGGAGGGTCTTCTACATCAGTCACATGTTCATGACATACCGGACATTCATACCGCCACCACGGCTCAGTCGGATTATCCCCACAGCCATAAGCCGAAGGGCAATAATCCGTCAGATTTATCCAAGCCGGTCGGAACTCGTCGATATCCGGATTCGTCCTATAGTATTTAAGTTCTAGTAAAAAGCTAAGCAACTCTGCATGCTCCTGCTTGCAAGCCTCGCATGACCACTCATGCGTCTCGTCCTCGAACAGCTCATACAAATGCTGAATCGCATCATCAAGTGACATCATCTCATCCTCCTAGTCATGGCTTCTTCTCCCAATAGTCTCTGTAATAATGAGAACACTCGAAGCAGTCTGAATGGGTTTCCTCGTCTGAGAACTTAGCGCAGTCAGCACAGCAGTGTGATTTAATAACAAGCGCATTAAAGGCAAGCCTAAGTGCTTCCGCATATTTGCAGGTATCACACCACATCTCCTTACAGACAGCACAAGTTTCAGTTTTCATGATTTCAATAGCCTCATTGTCAGTCATCCGGCATAACCTCCATCTGCGCCCCGCAGTTTTTACAAAAGTCTGTAAAATCTAAACCAATTATTTCACCCAATGGTGTTGTCTTTAACGACCTTTTATGACAAACTGAACACTCTCCTGAGTGATGCCACTTCCCTTTTGGTCTTATCTCGTCTAATCCACTTGTTACTGTCGGGGCGTTGTTGATAGTCATAATGACTTCACCGATAAAATCGTAGGTAGCCAATGCCCTTGTAGCAATTTCATCATTACCTTCTTTGACCGCTTTCTTTTCCCACTCAACGCAGGATTCTCGCCTTGTTTCAAAATCCTTTTTCAAAGCGTCTAAATCACCTAATCTCATTCTGCATCACCCCTTACATCCATCTTGGCACCGCAATTCGGACAGTATGGGGTTTCACAATACTGCATTTTCCAATCTTCAATAAAAGACGGCATGTCGCATTTGCAGTTTGAGCAGTATCCACCATAGCCCTTATCTTTATCCTCAGGCTCAGTGTAAACCCACTTACCGGTAGGTCTAGCATCGATTATCCGGGTCAGCTCTGCTTTGAGGTCTTCGACATCCTCACCATTCTCCGTGAATACCGTGACCTTAGGTTCCTTTAACGCCTTTATGGCAAGCTCACCTGCCTGCCACTTCTCGTCTATCTGAAAATTTGGTGGAACCTGCCCGTTTATCCACCGCCCGTGCATTAATGCCCAATCGATGTACTCAATTGCTTCTTCATTAGTCATTTTCCGCACCGCCTTTATTCTTCAAGAAAGTTTTGCAAGTTCATACATACTTCCCAAACATCTTCGGGTATTTCTTCTCTTTCGTGCATTTTGATAAACGCTACTAATGTTTCCGCTTCTTCGACATTCAAATTATATGTTCCAAACATTATTCCGCACCTCTCATATTGGCTCACCATTGAGGTAATCAATAAATGTCTTAGGGAAATTTTCATTAATAAATTCCAAAGCCTTGATAGCGAGGTCAAATGCTTCAGGATATTCTGAATTTTCAAGCGTAGGCATAAACATTGTTCCGTTTTTCAGGAGTTCTATTGCTCTTTCGTTAGTCATCAGTCATCTACCTCAGCTCTCGTATTGTAATTCGTTCCTATAAGCACTTCGGGCGTATCATCTTTATAAGTAAAAAGCTCAACAGAATCTCGCGTTGCATAATAATACCCGGTGACATACATATCAGGATTATGTAGTATTACTTTTGCGTTCTGAGGCATATCCTGAAGTATCTCAATTAAATCGGCTACCGACAGCCATTGGTTCTTTTTCATAAAGCCATCTCCTTCACTAAGGCATAATCCATCTGTATCGGTTTATTACATATCGGACACATCCGGTTGTTATACCAATCGGCACAACCATCAACCGGCGCAGAGTTCGAGATTCGAGTTAAGGGGTTGAATCCCGGTCGGCAGGGAGTGAATGCCCAATGTGAATTACCCGTACCCGGACGATATATCCACTTACAGTAATCAGGCATAACCATTACCCTCTATCAGCTTCAAGTACGATAGGCATCCCGTCCCGGATGTTCTCGTACAGCTTGTAACGAATCCAACAACCGCTGTCCCACTTCTGCATGTCAGAATCAGTCTCGAAGGCTTCATGATACATCTTACGATTCAGCACATCGGCATCAATAAGTTTGCCGTGCCCCTCAGGAAGAACCTGAAATCCAAAACCGTCAGCCTCACAAACCGTGCCGTCAATGAAATGCAGTGACAGATTCAGGATGTCCTGATTAGCCGGAACTTTATCCGCCGGGATATCAATTACTACTCTCATGATTTTCATCCTCCTTATAAGGTGCTACCCAAACTATTCCATCTACTCTCAGTGGATGACCATTACCCCAACTTACAACAAGATGCTCCATGTCATCCACATCAACTAGCCTGCCGTGTTTTCTAGGGAGCGGTATCCCATTGGCAATAGCTTTTGAAATTATGTCCCCTGAATCCGCATGTGCGTCATTAACAGCTTTAGCTATGACACTCTCAGGTAAATCTATTACGAGTTGCATAATTTATCCTCCGGCAGTAATTTGCCTATAAGCACAATAAAAGCTATACCATAGAAGGCAAGCACCCAAGGGATGTCCTTCTCAGTGACCTCAGGTCTAGGCAGGAATCCTAATTCTTCAAACAAAGCCGTCATAATGACTATCAGCATAAAGATGAAATACATTATGTTAGCTACAAGATATTGATTAGTTAGGACATCATATAAGGTATAGTCCGCTTGTGTCTTATGTATCAGCTTCATGGTTCTTATCCTTAGGGTACTCATCTTTAGGGTACATATCACAATCGTGAAAATAAGCAAAACTGTGCAAAACATTATGATTTTTAATATTCGCTTGATTCCTAAAACAATTTGTCATAGGACATTTACTATATCCGCAGTATGTTATATCTGTACTTGTCATAATCGTCACCTACTAATTGAGTGAATCCGGAATGCCTAAAGACTTATCCAAATCATCGCCGGACAGTGCCTTATCCCCAAAGTCCAATACAAGACCGGTAGAAATCTTATCCTTGCACCAATTCTCCATCTCAGCAATTTCCGCATCCGTACCAAAATACAGACGCGTGATTTCAAGACAATGACCACTACTTGTAGTAGGGTTGTGCTTTCTATAGGTTACCTGCACTTTCATGTTTACACCTCCGATAGTTATACTAACGATTAGATTCCTATTTTGTGGCTGAGGTGCCGGAAGTGCTTTCCGGAAGCTCATAACTTATCTCTGTCTCAGCCAATTTATCTATTAAGGTATTCGTACACTTTGCAAACATCAGGAAGACTAGCGTAAAAAGAACAACCACTATAATGAGTGCAAACAGTATTGAAGTTAAATCCATTCGTGCCATCAGAATGACACCTGCCCCATCTCAGCCCCGCAGTGTGGGCAGAACTTAAACTCGTTATACATGTCATTCATATCAAGCTCCCCGAGTACAAATGTATAACCACAATTAGAACATTTGGCACATGCGATAAAATCCCAACCCCACGGCTCATCGTCTGCCTCCCACTCAGCATAGGGGCGTTCCACGCGCCGGCACTCGTCACAGCCCTGCAACGCTCGGAGGGCTAATTGCATCGCCTCAATATGAAATTTCCGGGAATCCGTCATTTCATCGCAGACGATTTCCCGGTCTATAAGGTTCTTAATCTGTTCAATAGCCTCTTTATCTGTCATGGGTCGGTACCTTATCAATTATGCGTTCGATTTCATCTAGGCTGAAAACCCACATGTTTTCCATTGTCCACTTCATCTTGAAGTTCACTTCAGCGTAAAGTGCCTTTTTGAGCGCATTGGCATTGATTAGCCTGACCTCATCTAGCGGATTCTTTTCCATTACGCTTCTCCTTTTCAAATGCCGTACAACGCTTGCAGTTATCTGTACTACCGCATGCCTTGTAATACTTGCATTGGCTCCTGCCACCTCTACTCGGTTGTGTCCACATCACCATCTTGGGCATCCTCCTGAACCGGTTCATAACAAGGACATTCCTCGCACGGAATATCATTCCATAGGTTATGAAAACACATCTGTCGCTCACAACCCATAATTCACCCCTCTAGGTTCTCATTAAATTCAGCCATAACTTTATGCAACATCTCTCTAGCTTCGCAGTACCCGCGTTGATATGCCTGCTCTAATGCACAGCTCTGCTGAACTGCGGTTGTCCACTCCTTCGTTATATCAACACCATACTCTGTATAGTTGACAGCATACAAGTACGCCATCGCAATTACCGCCTCAGGCATCTCCGCGAGTTTTTGAAGCATAAACTCCTTATCGGTCATCTGCCAAATTCCTCCGCAAAAAACTTACAGCGAGCCTCCGTATCGTTCTCAGCATACAATAGGATTTCCCAATAGCAGGAACCCATGCCGATTTTGTCATAATGCTGTTCTACTACAACTTCATCCAAATGCTTATGTCCTTTAGGTGAATACATATAACCATTCTCGATTTCATAGTAAGCAAGCAAAGTGGCGTTCAAGTAAAACTCCGCTCCATACCACCCGCAGAAATTACCCTCGCCATGCCATTCGCACTCTCCCGAGAACAGACCAATACGACAGCATCCCGGCTTATTATAGTTGCCATTAAGGAAATGCAATTCATTGATTCGGTAAACTTTAAGATTAGGGTCAGCCTTCTGAACAGCGTCCTGAACCGCCTTGGTCTGCTCAGCTACCGCATTAACAACCTCCATCTGCTCTTTAGTAAATAAACCGATATCATCCATGATGTTGTTCCTCCATCTTCGTTCCGCAATAGGGGCAGTACAAATAGTCATAAGAGCCACACTCTTTACCGCAGACTGAGCATACTGTTATTTCAAAAGTAAAGGTTCTGCCGTCTCCGGTTCTGCCCTGCTTTTCTATGGTTTTCCAATACCCGATAGAATCAGCCATGACTATCCTCCCATTTATCAAGTGCCCAATGCCGGCACCACCCCTCCATGCACCGGACATAGCCGATATAACTACCATCTATGTCACAATGGCATTCAACGCGCCCGGGTTCTCCGGTTCGCTTATTATGTCTGCAATTACAGCAGACCTTATCGTTCTCCCAACTCATCCCTTAGAATCATCCTCGGAAAGATTCAGGATAGCGCTATGGTCAACCTTGCCCATAAGGCACTCCATAGCCTCACCCTCATCCGGAAGTCCGCATACTCGATGCAACCCGTTCTCCGACATTATCGGACGGGAGTTCAAACATTTATCACATTTCATTTGTATTATCCTCTTTCGTAGATTTGCCGTAGTTCTTGATAACATCCATATCCACCTCTATTGGTGTATCGTCATCAAGTCCGGTCAGATGGCGTATCACAGCCTCCAACCACTGTTCTTCCTTAGTGACATGCGTAGTGGTATTACGAATCATATACAGTCGCAAAAGCGCTTCTCGTATAACTTCAGTCTTCGTCATAGATATGCCACCACCAACCTTATAAAGTAATTACTGCTCTGAAGGATAATCAATCCAAATAACCGGGATGTTTTCTTTAGCAGTAATAGCCTTAACCTCGCAACGAAATGCCTGAGCAAACTCAGCCTCGCCCGGACGGAATATCTTATTAGTATTTGCGTCGCCAAGCAGATACTCATCCAACGCAGAAAACAACTGACAATACTTAACCATAGGAATCTCCTTTACATATAACGATAAGGGAGCAGTAAGTGGTTCAATAACTGCAAGCGCCATGTCGAGGGTCTGCGTTCCTTCTCACCACCAAAAGCCTTATATTCGGCAAATGGTACTTGTTTCCAAGTACCATCTACCTTAATGAAATAAACCATATACATGATGTAGCACCTTACCTGATGTCGAGCTTCGGATACGATGAAATCTTCTGATACTCAGAAATCTTATCGCCGAGCAGTTCGCTGAGCTTATCGCTATCGAATAAAGGTTTGTCGATAGTGATTACAGACACCTTGTAGCCGTCACCGAAAACGATAAGTGTCGTTCCGTTCTTACCGCCCTTTTCACCCTTGCGTGTAGCGTAGTCGATGATGTCATCTGAAATAGCCTTACGAGCCGTCGAAATCTTCTTCTCCAAAGATGCGAGCTTCCTATACTTGGCTACCAATGCGTTCAGTTCTTCCTTGTTCTTGCACATAACTAATTCCTCCTATTGAAGTTTTGATACGCTGTTATGCTACTTATACTAACGATTAAGAAAATACTTTATTCTTCCGGTACTACTTAACGCCCTAACTTGGCATTGATGGCTTCGAGCTTAGCCGTAGCCTTATCCATCTGTTCGATAATGAAGTCAAGTTCCTGAGCCTTACGCAACCAACGGTCAGAACCGCGTTCGTCATCCAAGACCTCCAAGCCATCCTCTAAAAGGTCACGCTCATCGCTGAGCTTATGGAGCTTCTTCATCAGATTTGCCCGGCTTGTAAGGAGCTTCTGATATTCTTCCAAGCGCATGCCCTTGGGCCACATGAGTGTGTCTTCCAATGTCATCTTCATAGCGGTGTACCTCCTTATGCTATCTTCAGCTTAACCAAATCTTTCTTCTCGACTATCTTCTCAGAGATGTCCTTCTTGCCCATGACGATGCCGTGAACATCTTCATCGTATGTGCCGTAAGACATGATGGTGTGGATAGTGACTGCGGACTTCGTGCCGATTCTGTGCGCTCTGTCGCATGCCTGCTCCTTAGTAGCATTCGTCCAAGGCTCGTCAAGGAAGACTACCTCGGTAGCGGCCGTAAGGGTAAGACCGGTGCCCATCGCTCCGATGGTTCCGCAGATAACCTTTACGGAATCGTCATTCTGAAAGCGGTTGACGATTGCCTGACGGTCAGCGTCCTTAGTCTCACCGGTGATGACTACGGGGTTGTACTTCTGAAGCCTCTCAACTGCCGGCTTGATGCCCTCTATCCAATTGCTGTAAACGATAACCTTAGTACCGGAATAAACGGCTTCCTCGACTATCTGTTCAAGCCTATCGAGCTTAGGGTTCTTCTTGATGGTGCTGTACTCACCGATACCGCCGGATACCTGACGAAGCCTGAGGTATGTAGCGAGGATGCAGTCTGTAGTGTTCTCATCGCTCTTAACCGCAGAATCGATAACCTCGTTGTAGAGCCTTCTCTGCTCGTCTGTAAGGTCAACATACTCATTGGTGTAAATCTTCTCAGGAAGGTCAAGAACCTCATCCTTAGTCCTACGGAGCATGATTGCGCCGAGCTGACCGCGAAGCTGTTCGATGTTCTTATAACCTACTACCTTGCCCCACTCGTCGGTGTAACAGAAGTGGTATTTGAACTGATTGTATGCGTAAGGCTCGTAACCTAACCACTTCAGGATGGCATAAAGGTCGAGCGGGCTGTTCATGAGGGGAGTACCCGTCATGCCGATACGGTATGTGGGCTGAAGCATCATCATACCGGCACCCTGCTGTGTGTTAAGGTTCTTGCAACGATGAATCTCATCGATGGCTACCATTCCGATGTCACCGCTATCGCAAAGCTCCTGAAGCTTGGAAACGAGTACAGTGTTACGGAGGGTTTCGATGTTAGTAATAAGGAAGTAGCAGGAATCGATATCCGCATCCTTGCCGAGCTTCATAAGGTCATCGAACTTCTCCTTGTTACCGCCAACTGTAAGCTTACCGGAACGCTTCATAGTGCGCTGACCGAGGATGTAACCCTTCTCATCAGAGTGCTTGCCGATTTCTTCGAGCCAATTCCACTTCAGAGAGTTGACACCGCAAACGATGAGGCAGTGCTTGAATCCGTAAGACTGCTTGCGGATAACAGCGAGGTCGATAATCTGCTTGGTCTTACCTAAACCTTGGTCATCAGCAAGGAGCCAACGGCTACGGTCTAAACCATACTCGATGCCCTCAACCTGATGCTTCATGGGGTTAGTCTTGAAATTGTAATCAGCCGGGAGCGTAACCTTTGCAGGTACAATGTCTTCACCGGCGATGATGAACTTGTATTCAGGGAGCAGGGACTTCAGAGTAGCCAACTCGCTGTAGCCGATTTCCCAAACCTTGCTACCCGGGTCAAAGAATCTTGAAGGAAGGCTCTTAACGGCTTCAACAGCCACCTTGTTATACTCGAAGTTGATGAAAACGGAAAAGTCGTCTGTGCATCTGACCGGTCTATCAACATCACCGATAATGGTGAGGTCAGGTTCCTTACGCTCGGGCTTGGATTCAGCCATGGACTTTGCCGGGATATCATCCGTATCTATCTCAATAGGCATATCGTCGAGTGCGGACTGAATGTCAGCGTCACCATTGATGGAGAGGATAGCGGACTTAGCAATCCAACCCTTCCATACAGTGCTAACCAACTTCGCACGATACTGACTAACTGCCTCGCGGAGTTCCGCTTCGGTGTCGAACGGATTAGTGTAGTTGTGACCACCACACTCAGGTCCTATACCAAAAAGCTGTGAGACGGGGTTCTTCAGTTCCCTGCCACACACCATGCATCTTGTTGTGATGCGCTGTCTGATGTCCCCATGAAGGCTCATCTTAACCATGCCCTTGGTTTCATCAATGACACCACCGGTGAACATTACCATCAAGGGCATCGGGGTATCGTCGTTAAACTTCTTCATGAAGTCGAAACCATCGGAAGACTTCTTCAGCATCCAAGACTTAACTTCTACTCTAAAATCGTTCATATGCTACCTCCTATTGGATTGTCGATGTAGCCAAAATGTTCCTAACACTTAAATTATACACTTACTATAAAATAAAACCATAGTATTTTTATAATTTCCCGAATAATTTGGGAATTTACATCTTGGTAACAAATAAAACTCCCCGTACATATTAACGATTGCGCGGGGAGTTTATTTTAGAGTATCTGAGTGAGAAAAGTATCAAAGTAATTTGTATAAGTCCATATCTACATTGTAGTTGGAGCCGTGCCGGCGCTGTCCTCTAGCAAGTTCCCGGTTGATATAATCCTGATAGATTTTAATTGTGTCCATAGGGATATTCAGCCCGTACTCATGGAACTTCTCAATAGCCCAAGCGGTAGCATAGTATTCGGATTCACATCTGCGCATCCAACTCTCTTTAGTCTCGGCATGACCTATTTCATGGAACAACTCAAATGTATTGCGAGCGGTATTTGTTTGATGGAACTTACAAATACGGCGCTCCTTAGGATGGCAGTGTGTACGCATACGGCAGGATGAGTTCTCATCCATAGTAATGTTGTACTTCTTAATAACTTCGTTCTGAATGTCGATAAATCTGCCCGTAGCCGTGCTGACCTTCGGAGGCTTAACAACTTCAAATTCTTCCGGATAGACTTCTACCCAATCAGCTTGGCTGTGTCCTCCCCTGCGAATCAAATCAACCATGTAGCTGTCCGACTTGATTTCTTTTACAATACCCCACATACCATCGTAGTAGCGACGGGGCGAAGATATCTTCACCTTGGAGCCTACCTGAGGGGTACTGTCTGTGGCTGTGTAACATAATATCTTCATGGAGTATTTCCTTTTAAGTCTTCGATAGCGTTATCTGTCAGCTCATATGTCTGAGACAGTGCTACAGTTGCCAACTCGATAGCAGAATCATAAATCATGTCTGAATCAACATCATCGTAGTTGAACATTTCCTCGAACAAAGTGTCGCCGTCTTCGCCCAAGACCGTAAACATAATTCCGGTGCCATCTTCAAATTCTTCCCATGTAGTAGTAACTGAATCTAAAGTAGGTTTCCCGGTATTGGCTTTGATGTATCTTTTCATATGTAATATTCCTTTTCGATACTAGCGATAGCTTGGTCTAAAGTAAAA
>JAZLCB010000441.1:0-2050 GCA_045614005.1 Clostridia bacterium | reverse complement strand
AGGTAGAATGCTCCATCGGGCTGTGCTACTGTGTAGCCATACTCCGAGAGTGCCTTACAAAGGATATCTCTGTTTTTCTTATATACAGATATGTCGGCAGTTTTGCCTATGCACTTTGGCACGAGCTTCTGGAAGAGGCTGGGTGCACATACAAAGCCTAAAGATCTGCCTGCTCCGCATACTGCAAAGTATATATCCTGCCAATCTTTTGCGGTGTTGGGTACAAGTACATAACCTATTCTCTCACCGGCGAGCGAAAGGGACTTACTGAACGAATAGCAAACTATTGTGTTGTTGTAGTAATTGGGAATAAAGGGTACTGTAACACCCTCTGTATACACGAGCTCTCTGTAGGGCTCGTCTGCTATTATGTATATCTCCTTGCCGTACTTTTCCTGTGCTTTTGCAAAGAAGTCGGCAAGCTTCTTTATGGTGTCCTCCGAGAATACAACACCCGAGGGATTGTTGGGCGAATTTATTATTATAGCCTTGGTGTTTTCGTTAATTGCGCCTTGAAGTGCATCAAAATCCACCTGAAAATCTTCTTCACGGCACTTAACAACTACGGGAGTCATACCTGCCTGATTGATAAATACTGTATACTCGGGGAAGAACGGTGCAAGCACAACTACCTCTGCACCCTCCTCGGCTATAGCGGTAAGGGTGATAGTAAGAGATGCCGCAGCACCTACTGTCATGTAGAAGTTGTCTGCGGTGTAGCTTGTGCCGAAATTTGCATTAACATAGTCTGCACAGCTTTTGCGGACATCGGGCGCACCCTGAGCAGATGTGTAGCCATGAAGGGCTACGGGGTCTGTGTTTAATACAAGCTCAGAAAGAGCATCCTTTACACACTCGGGTGCAGGCACACTTGGGTTACCAAGGCTGAAATCATATACATTCTCTGCCCCTATTTCCGCTTTTCTCTTTAAACCATATTCGAAAAGCTCTCTTATTTCACTACGACAGCTTCCGAGCTGATACATTTTTTGTGATACCATTTTTGTTTCCTCCATTTTCTGTGTAAACCCCGTATGCTTATACCGGTAATCCTATTTGCTTTAATTTCATTTCGTGTCCGAGATATCTCTCGTCTGTACACTCTTTTTGTGATACGGTTTTTATTACTTCTGCAACCCTTTGGGAGCATACCGCTATACCTTCTTCACTAAGGTGTACGCAGTCATCGTGTCTTATATAACGCTCTGTATCCTGAAGCACAAGCGAATACAGGTCGTTTATAACAACACCTTTTTCTATAAGAAGCGGTACGATAATATCGTTGTACCTCTTTATATCCTCGTTTTTGTTGAATTCATTTTTGGAAAGAACGGGAGTTGTTGTGGCAAAGATAACTCTGCCGTAATTTGCAATGAGTATATCTGCTATGCGAAGCATATTTTTTACATACTCCTCCTCGGGGGTAAAAAGCCCTTCGCCAAACAAATCGCAACTATCCCACAAGCCATTGTTCCAATGTACAATGGTACTGCCCTTCATATCTTCCTGCCAGTCGTAGAGACCTCGCAGGGTGTACTTTGAATACCTGCAGTTATCCGCAGGCTGATACACCTCGAAATCACTACACAAAAGCCCGGATACGGATTTGCCATAGCCGATAAGCCTTATGGAATCACCGAGAAGTGTTACCTTTGTCATGTTCATTCCTCCGTATTACTCTTTGGGAGTTATTATTAATTTGGAAAGCATAAGGTTTCCAAAATCGCTGTGTCCGTCTACGGTGCAGACCTCGCCGAACATAAAAAGCCCTATATTCGGGGAATCAAGGTCTGTATCGAGTATGCCCTTAAGCAGTTGCGTCAGTATCCGAACCCGTTTTGGGTGCGTGTTTTTACGCCACTGCATTGTTAAAATACTCGCAAATGCGTCAGCATTAGCTCCGTTTTTGCCTCGCATTGACGCAAAAACACAGCACCGAAAATTCTTTGAACCAAAATCAAGACAAAATAGTTTGTTTTTCGAGGCGGCAGGTCGCAGGAATACTGTCGTATTTCAAGACCGACAACGAAGAAAAACGGCTATTTTACTT
>JAZLCB010000440.1:0-3562 GCA_045614005.1 Clostridia bacterium | reverse complement strand
GGGCGGTACAGGTCTCGGTCTTGCCATTGCCAAGGAGATAGTAGAGGCTCACGACGGCACAATAGAGATAAAGAGCAAGGCGGGCAGAGGAACGGAAGTTATAATAAACCTTCCGCTTGAAAACCTCGGTTAATTGTTATGTGCTTTTAAAGCGAATGTAATTGTTTTGTAACAATTATATTATATAATATAACCAGATGATGTAGGTGTGGGCTTTTCTTGCGGAAAGCCGTGTAATTTATAAAGGTGATAAAAATGACATTCAAAAAATTAATTTCAACAGTACTAATAATCATGATTTGTCTTGTGCCCCTTTCGGCATTTGCTTCCGAGGAGACACTTCCTGCAGATTATGCAGGAACAGGTGCGGAGCTTATTGAAATCAAGAACCCCGAAACCATAGAGAGCACAACAGCAAACAAGGCTTGTGTTATTTCTGCAGTTGCAGCAAGCGGTACAACCGTTACTCTTTATACACTCAATGCAGAAACAAATACATATGTAAAGATGTATTCGGGCGAAACAGCTCTCGAATCCGTAGTAGGTGCTGCAGGTCTTTACGCACAGAATATCGAACTTAATCCAGGCACAAACAACATTCTTGTTGTTGCAACATCAGGTGCATCTGTAGAAGCTGTTAAGCTTCAGGTAACTCTTGTAAAGAGCAATCTCATAGACACTATAAGAAACTTCTGGCAGACTGTGCTCAATCCGTAAGAGGAGATTTGTTATGAAAAAGGAAACCATTAAAACCACCATTCTGGCTTTACTGGTAACAAGTAGCATTGTGCTTACAATCAATAATTGGTTTAGTGAAAAATTATGGCCTGATGGCTATAATTTTTTTTCTAATTTGGCAAAATATTTTTCAGCGGACGAAAAGCCGAAGAGTTATTATCTGTCCAAAGAGAATGTATCCAACCCTGCCAAGATAGTCTTAAATAACAGCGACATGCGCGGAGTTTATACACATTCATCAACAGACTTCAACGACATGGTAAACCTTATCAAAAGACAGCTCAAATCGGGCTTGTCGCAAACGGGCGATATATCCGGGGGAACAGATGAAGAATGGAAGAACGCGCTTAAAACCCGTTCCATATATTTTACCTATCCTGTTTCCTACGATATCAAGACCTTTTCCGCTATATTGGATACGCCCATAAAAGCAATCGAGAGCGGAAGCGTTCAGGAATTCATTCTGTTTCTTGGCGACACCATCACAGGCAAACCGCACCTATTTGTAAAAACGCAGGGCGAGGATAACCATGTGGATATCACCTTGCCGTCGGATAGCTTGGAGCTCGATTCTTTTGTGGAAAAGTATGCACTTTCCTCTTCGGGCGAGTATCCCTATTCGTTCGAACTGAATTTTGACAAGGCAGACGAGAACACAGAGCAGAAAGTAACTATAGATTCTCCGGTTATCCTCTCCATAAAGCCGATTACCGCGCCCGAGGTTTCCGAAATCAATTATTTTGAGGATATATCCAAAAATGATGAACTGTACACAAAGTTTTTGAGAGCTTTTGGATTCAATGCCTCAAATATACGAAAAAACATCAACCCCGACAAAACCATAATCTTTGCAGAAAACTACGGTACAGTAAAGATGCATCCCGACGGACTTCTGGAGTTTAAGGCATTAAATAATTCCAAGGGAATCGAAATCGGAGATTCTGTTGAGTTTTATGATACTTTTATAGATTGTATAGAATTTGTAAATAATGTGTGGGATACCGCATGCCACGAGGAGAATATGGATATAAACCTTTCCTCTGTAAGGACAGGCAGTACGGGCAACAGCTTTATTATAACCATAGATTATTATGCCGAGGGCATGGAGGTAGCAACACGAATCGGTGCTACAGATACTCACAGCGGACTTAACCATGCCATAGAAATAGAGGTTGCAAATTCCAGAATTATTTCGTACAGGCAGGCAGTGCGCGGATACCATTCCACAGGATACACAGCAGAGTGTACAGGTGTTATAGAAGCACTCGACACCCTCATGGCAAACGAAAGCATAAAATCCGATAAGATAACAAACCTTTACAGAGCATATTTTTCCGACAACGGAGAAGTATGTACACCGTGTTGGGTAGCTAAAACCGCCAAGAACGAAACAAGAATCATAAAATAAGAGGTGGAAGCATGAATCTGGGCAAAGTAAAGACTTTTCTCATTATACTTTTTCTGGGTATAAATATATATCTTATTGCTTCAAACTTCGTGTCCACCAGATTTTATGAAGATGAGGCTACTGTTGCAGATTGTATAGATGTGCTGAAGGTAAACGGCGTTGAGCTCGATGAGGACATTGTTCCCGATTACACCGTAAACCTTAAGGGTATAGATACAGAAAATGTCGTATATACCAATATCAATGTTCATACAGGCAAAAATGGTTTCAAAACCAAGGGAAATAATTTTTCGTGTGTGATTACACCGAAAAACAAGAATGCCAAACCCCAAAAAGCGGTAATGGATTTTCTTGAAGAAAACGGGTTTGAAACAGAGCATATGAAATTTTCCGAGTCTGATAAAGACGATGTGTGGTATATAACCTGCAAGGTGAGCGACTATGCTATATTTGACAGCCGTATCAAGGTTACAAAAAGTTCGGACTCCTACATTATAAATGGTAAGTGGTACGAGCCCAAATCCCACAGCGTGCGTTCGAGCAGTCGACAGCGCAACACCGTGTATATTACAAGCGTGCTTGTGGATATGATAGCAAACGAAGATATAATGGCAAACGCCCCCTTTAAGATAGAAGATATAGACTACGGATATCTTGCAGGGCTTCCGTATGGCGTGGAGGATCATGTCAGCGTAACGGCGGTGCCGTATTACAGAATAAAGGATAGCAAAGGTAATACCTATTATTACGACGCCCGTAGTGGCGAGTATCTTAAATAGAATATTCTTAAGGAGGAACAATAAAATGGCAAAACCAAGAATCCCTATGGGCATGGGCGGTAACATGAACAACATGATTAAGCAGGCGCAGAAGATGCAGCAGGACATGTTAAAGATGCAGGAAGAAATTGAACAGCAGGAATTTGAAGCAACTGCAGGCGGCGGTGTTATAACAGTTAAGATGTCGGGTAAGAAGGAGCTTACAGCTGTAACTATCAAACCCGAAGCTGTAGATCCCGACGATGTAGAAATGCTCGAGGACCTTATCCTTACAGCAGTAAACGATGTTCTCGCTAAGGTAGACAGCGCAAACGCAAGCAAGATGAGTTCTATAACAGGCGGACTCAATCTGGGCGGTTTGTTTTAATAGCGTTTTATAACTCTATATATAATAAGGAAGGAATCTGTCAAAAACAGATTCCTTTTTTAAATCCACGAACACAAGGGGACGGTTCTGTTGTGTTTGGCTGTTTACAGAAGTTTTATTTTTTAATGGGTGCCTTAACGCTTATATAAGATTATAATTTTTAATTATTTGGGATAAAACCGAAAGGGGAGCCTACAGCTACTCCCCTTTCCAACCCCAGCCGTCCGCTTAGTGAAATATGCAGGGAAAGCAAAACAAAAATACCGTTCT
>JAZLCB010000439.1:0-3298 GCA_045614005.1 Clostridia bacterium | reverse complement strand
GTAAAGAGAGACAGAGTAGACAAAGTTGTCCCCGAGGGAACATTGGTGTTTACAGATTATGACGAATTTCTCGATTGCGGACTCGATGCTGTTATTCTTTGTAACTTTTTCCACGAACACGCTTCTTTTGCAATAAAGGCTTTAAGAAAGGGTATTGCTGTAATGAGCGAAACCACAGCAGCTCCTACATTAGGAGAATGTGTTGAACTGTGCAAAGCTGTAGAAGAAACAGGCACAAAATATATGCTCGCTGCAAACGGACCTTTCAAGGCATCTATTCAGTATATAAAAGATGCATACGAAAGCGGCAAACTCGGTGACCTTCATTATGCGGAAGCAGAGTATCTTCATTACGATCCAAACAGCACAATGCGTTACGAGGATGACAATCGTCATTGGAGAAGAGTACTTCCCGGAACTTATTATAACATGCATACATTGGGAACTCTTATGTATGTTACAGGCGCAATGCCAAAGAAGGTGACTGCAGCTGTACTCGGCGGAAAGCATGCAAAGCGCAAAAACTGTTTAAAGGACCACGACGGAGCAAAGGTGTTCTGTGTAATGGATAACGGAGCCAGAATCGAAACAACAGGTTGCTGGGTGATTGCACCTACAAGTAAGTGGTATAGATTCATGTGCGAAAATGGTGCTATCGAAACCGAGAGATACAGTGAGGGTAATGTGTGGTTTGTACCCAGCGAACTCGAATTCTTCCCCGGTGGTGAAAGCCACGAGTTTGAAAAGGTTACTCCCACATATGACGATGTAAACATGGTTACCAAAGAAGAACTCTACAGCTTCAGCGATGAACAGCAGAATGTGGGTCACCCCGGTATAGATTTCTGGCTTACATACCACTTTGTAAAATATCTCCACGGAGAATACGAACCCTTCTTTGATGTATATCGTGCTACAGCACTTTCCGGTGCGGGAATTATGGCTTGGAAGAGTGTGCTCGATGGCTCAAAAGAATACGAAATACCCGATTTCAGCGACAAAGAGGGCAGAAAGAAATACGAAAATGATTATCTTTCTCCTTTTGCAGATCCCGATAGTGACAACTTTATTACTTATTGTGCAAATAAATAAGAGTTAAAATGCAGGAGGATTGATACAGTATTGTATCAATCCTCTTTTTCGTTTTCTCGATATTGCGATGGTGTAATGCCAAATGTTTCCGTGTACAGGTCAGTAAAGTGACTTCTTCTGCAGTAGCCAAGGCATGAGGCTATTTTTGATATTGAGTAGGTTGTCTGGCTAAGAAGTTTGTTTGCATGGCTCATTCGCTTTTCGTTTATGTAGCCGTTGAAAGTTTTTCCTGTTTCTTCTTTGAATTTTCTTGACAGATGGCTGTAGCTGACACCGAATTTTTCTCCTAAATTTTTAAGAGACAGATTTTCTATGTAATGATCATCCACATAGTCAATAATTGAATTAATTGAATTCTTAATTTTGTCGTGATGCTTTTGTATGATTTCTGGTTTGGTATTTCGGTTTTGTATAAGCGCGTATATTATGTTAAGATATTGTGATCTGATAAAAGCATCGGTTTCCGACGTGAGATTTGATTTTTCAAAATACAATTTTTTGTGACAAGATTCAAGAATATGTGTTGCATCATCATATATCGATATATGTGTAGTTCCTTCTGCAATTGTTTTTTGCAAATAATTCTTGTGCGGATTTTGTGTTTTGCCGTAGCATAGGGCGCTATCATAAAACTGAAGAAAAATCACTTGTGTATCCGAAGAAAACTTTATAAAATGATATCTTTCATAATTCTTCAAAACAACAATACTTCCCGGCTTTAAGAGTGTTCTTTGCCTTGGTGTTTCGAGTACGCCTTCTCCGCTGTAGACGATAATGATTTTAAAGAAAGTGTGTATTGCACAGGCTTGAGTTATTTTGTTTTCGCTTCGTGCCGAAATCAAACGTTTTTCAATGGGAGTTTTGTCTTGGATTTTTATTTTGGATAGTTTCTGTGGGTATGCAACTGTTTTGCACGATAGGTTATATGGCATTGACAAAATATCCTTTTGCCAATCCCTAGCGTAAGTGTTATGCAGGGATTCAGAGTGCTTTTTGGAATATTCTTCTATGCTCATTCCTGTTGCTTTTTTAAAAACACTGCAAATTTCAGGCGAATCCAAAAATCGGACAAGGCGATTTTCGGTTATTTTGTCGGTGTCGTTTTTTCTTATGAAGTCAAGTGCTTTCTGAAGAAGGAGACAGCCTTTGTTTGTTAAAAAACATTCTTTTCCGCTGTTGGTGGGGTTAACTTTATAAAAATAGTCGCATACGGTAAGTAGGTTTGCCTGAAGAGCAAACATAAATCCGAGATTTTTGGTCTCATACAGTATGTGTATGTTTTCAATTGCATTGGCGATTGCTGAATCTTTTGGAATTTCGTAGAGGCAAAATGGCTTTTGAGTAATAAACCATACAAAGGATGGTTTATCTATGTAATCATCGCCGTAGCAGTAGACAAGTTCCGGTAAAAACTCAATGCGATAAAAAGCTGTATCACCGCTTGTACTTTCAAGTATCATATGAGTAGTATCGTTATTTATAAAGATAGCCGTGTTACAAGGCACCATGAGCTTTTTTGCATCTGCAATCACTTCAAGGCAACCTTTTGTTACGTATATGATTTCGGCCCAGGGATGCATATGCATATCAGGGTCGTATGTATTTTTGCAAAGTTGGGCTGTACATTTGAGCGTTGTGCTTAATTTGCTTTTAAGATATTCATTCATGGCTAACACCTCTACATGGTCATATTTTACCATACAATCGGTAGCTTTGACAAGGATTTTCGAATTTTATCAAAATAATACTTTACAACTTTAACATAATGAAGTATAATAGGTTTATCAAATATTTTTTGGAGGTTTATACCATGAAAAAGTTTTAAGCACTTATGCTCGCAGTAGTAATGCTTTTTGCATTTGCTTCTTGCGGTGGCGCAGACAATGCAGACAAAAAGGTTGAAGAAAAGACAGAAGAAACAGCAAAGAGCTACGAAAATCTCGGAATCGCTCTTGAACTCACAAGCGAAGAATATGGTATCGGTTTCAGAAAAGGTTCCGACCTTACTAATGCAGTAAACGGATACATAGCTGAACTTATCGAAGACGGCACTCTTCCCGCACTTGCGCAAAAGTATGAACTTACTCTTGCAGAGCAGGCAGAAGTAGAAGAAATCGAAGCTACAATCAACGATATAGACGCTATTAAAGAAGCAGGCAAGCTTGTAATCGATATCACAGATTATGCTCCCATGAACTTCAAAGAT
>JAZLCB010000438.1:0-1517 GCA_045614005.1 Clostridia bacterium | reverse complement strand
TGTGTCGGATTTTGTATCTTTTTCTGCTGCAGAAATAACATATGTAGATGAAAACGAAAAAATCAAAACCGAAAAAATTGATAAAAACGCTGCAGTAATCTACAACGGCGTTTACACCTCTCGTTATGATAAGAGCATATTTGATTTTGATTTTGGTAATATAGCTCTTGTAGCAACAGGGGATAGCTCGCAGATAGACCTTATAGTTATAAATGACTACAGAATAGGTGTTGTAACTAAGTATGTTGCAGGTACAAGTACCCTTTATTGCGAAAACATATACGGCGATTCCTTCATAAAGTCCTTAAATCTTGAAGAAGGCAATGTATACGACAAAGTAAGCATAAAAGATGCAACAGGTAAGAGCATATCGGAAAATGCCATTACAGCAGATTCTGTTGTATCTGTAAAGAAGAGCGCAGACAATTCATATCTTGAAGTAATAGTAAGCTCTGCAAAGAAGACAGATTATACCTTTGATACATTAAGTCAGGATGGCGAAGACCTCGAACTTTCGGGCGAATCAGGAGCATTTGTATTTAAGGCATATAGTAGCCTTAAGGATAAACCTACACTCGAATACGGCAAGGCATATAAGCTCTATTTTACACACAAGGGTGAGCTTGTATGGATAGATGCAGATACCACTCCCAATAAGAAAATGGGTATCCTTATTGAAACATCTGTAGAAGGTGGCCTTGAGGATAAATATCTTGTAAAGATTTACGGTGCAGACGGCGTATTCGAAATCCTTACTCTTGGCGAAAATGTAGAAGTAAACAACGAAACCAAGAAGACAAAAAATATTTTTGATAACATAACCGCATCTTGCGAACAGGCAGTTCTGTACACTACAGATTCCGAGGGCAAGAAACTCAAGTCCATTACATTTGCACTTGCATACGGTGCAGAAGATACAGACAACAGAGGTTGGTATCATGTATCTTCCGATTTGAGATTAAAGAGAAACCCCGGCGAAACTGATGCACAGTGGAAAGCATACAGAGATGCAAACAAGCTTCAGTTTCAGACAAACGGTAGCACATTCAAGAAATATCTTGTATATGACAAGAACATAACAAATATTTTCACCATGCCCGATGATGAAAGTTACTATAACGATGAGCGTAAGTTCTCTGTAAATAAATTCTCATTTGCAAACTCCGCATCGTACCTTTTTGATTCATATGCAACAGACTCCAAAGCTGTTGTTCCCGATATGATAGTTCTCTGTCAGGCAGCATCGGGAAGCGGTTCTATAAAGGCTAAGATAGGTATCCTTGTAGAGCGAATCTCCAAAGGTGTTGACGAAGACGGCGAAGATGTAATGATAATAAAGGGTTATGAATTCAATCAGGACAAGTCAACTGTTTCAGCTTGCGAATATCCTGTAGACAGCGATGTTGTATTCCTTGGTGCAGGCGAAGTAGGTGAACAGCTTAACCCCGAAACCAGCAACATCCTTACCGATGGTGCAAGCAAGATGGAAGATATAGAACGCGGTGATATCATCCGTG
>JAZLCB010000437.1:0-2506 GCA_045614005.1 Clostridia bacterium | reverse complement strand
GCTCGAAGGCATTGGCAACACAGCAGAAAACCTTGTGGAAGCTGCTAACGGCGAAAACTACGAATGGACCGACATGTATGCAGGCTTTGCAGAAACCGCAGAAAAAGAAGGTTTCCTCGAGCTTGCGGCAAAGTTCAGACTCGTTGCTGAAATAGAAAGACATCACGAAGAACGCTATCGTGCACTTCTTAAGAACATAGAGACTGCAGAAGTATTCAAAAAGAGCGAAGTTAAAGTTTGGGAATGCCGTAACTGCGGACACCTTGTAACAGGTACTGAAGCTCCCGATGTATGCCCCACTTGCAACCATCCTCAGAGCTACTTCGAAGTACACGCAGAAAACTACTAATTTAATACACATAGTAAAAAGAGATTGGCTCATAGTCCAATCTCTTTTTACATATACTTACTAATGATGCAAAAATGAATTTTTGCAAGTTGGAAGATGTGTTTTTGCAAGTTTCGTTGTACCATCTTGCAATATATTGACAAAAATTTGAAAAATTTTGAGAAATCCGTAAGAAAAATTGTTATTTTCATAAATTTTTTGCAATTCTATTGCATTGTGGCTTCAAAAGTGATAGAATAGAAAATATTCTTAATACGTGTTTGTAAACTATATTGTTTAAGGAGGATTTAACCATGACATACGTTGAAAGAGTTTTGGAACAAGTAAGAGCTAAGGACGGTAACCAGCCCGAATTTATTCAGGCTGTAACAGATGTTTTGAACAGTCTTGGTCCCGTGCTTGAAAAACACCCCGAATATGAGGAAGCTGCTCTCCTTGAGAGAATTGTAGAACCCGAAAGACAGATTGTATTCCGCGTTCCGTGGGTAGATGATAATGGTAAGGTACAGGTAAACAGAGGTTTCCGTGTGCAGTTTAACAGTGCTATAGGACCTTACAAGGGCGGACTTCGTTTCCACCCCTCCGTATACATAGGTGTTATTAAATTCCTCGGATTTGAACAGATATTCAAAAACTCCCTTACAGGTCTTCCCATAGGTGGCGGTAAGGGCGGAAGTGACTTCGACCCCAGAGGCAAGAGTGACGGCGAAATAATGAGATTCTGTCAGAGCTTTATGACAGAGCTTTATCGTCACATCGGCTCCCACATCGACGTTCCTGCAGGTGATATTGGCGTAGGTGCAAGAGAAATCGGCTACCTCTTTGGTCAGTACAAGAGAATCTGCAACAACTACGAAAATGCAGTTCTTACAGGTAAAGGTCTTGCATACGGCGGAAGCCTTATCCGTCCCGAAGCTACAGGATATGGTGCTGTTTACTACTGTAACGAACTTCTCAAAGACAACGGCATAGATATTAAGGGTAAGACATTTGCAGTATCCGGCTTCGGTAACGTTGCATGGGGCGCTGTACTCAAGATTAACCAGCTCGGCGGTAAGGTACTTACCATATCCGGTCCCGACGGTTATGTATATGATGAAAACGGCATTACAGAGGAAAAGGCTGCATACATGCTCGAAATGCGTGCTTCCGGCCGTGACAAAGTTCAGGACTATGCAGATAAGTACGGATGCAAGTTCTTTGCAGGCGAAAAGCCTTGGAGTGTTAAAGCTGACATCATAATGCCTTGCGCTACTCAGAACGAAGTAACACTTGACGATGCAAAGAAGATAGTTGCAAACGGCATTAAGTTCTATATAGAAGTTGCAAACATGCCTACAACAGATGAAGCTGTTCAGTACTTACGCGCAAATGGCGTAGTAGTTGCTCCCTCCAAGGCTGTTAATGCAGGTGGTGTTGCGGTATCTGCTCTCGAAATGAGTCAGAACAGCATGCGTTACTCCTGGAGCAAGGAAGAAGTTGACGAAAAGCTCCACGGCATCATGGAAAACATCTACAAAAGCTGCAGAGATTCCGCTAAGGAATACGGTATGGATGGCGACCTCATTGCAGGTGCAAACATTGCAGGCTTCCAGAAGATAGCAGATGCTATGATGGCACAGGGTATTGTGTGATTAAGCATATTATTTAAATATAAAACAGCGCTTCGTTTGAAGTGCTGTTTTTGTTTTATAAAGCGTGAGATTAATGATAAAAAATTATTGAATGAAATCAAAGCCTTACGGCATCGTTGAAGTTAAATCCGCCTTTTATCCGCCGCAGGCGATTTCATCTGCGAAGCAGATTTATCGCAAAAGGTTGGTAGCCAATTTTTTGGGCGTGACCTTTTGCGAAGAGGAAAAGCAAGCAAGCGAGCGAATATTTGACTTTGAAAAAGGCAAATGTAGCTAAGCATTGCTTTGCTTTGACGAGCCACAGGCAGTGGGAGCGCGGTAATGCCCACGAGCCGCTTCGCGTCACGAGGATTCAAATCCCCCTATTTTTTGCACAAAAAAAGACATCCTCTTTGAAGTGCTGTTTTTGTTTTGTAACTTGTGGGATTAATGATAAAAAATTATTGAATGAAATCAAAGCCTTACGGCATCGTTGAAGTTAAATCCGCCTTTTATCCGCCG
Organism: Clostridia bacterium; assembly: GCA_045614005.1. Classification (GTDB taxonomy): domain Bacteria; phylum Bacillota; class Clostridia; order UMGS1810; family UMGS1810; genus RGIG8748. The sequence goes on along the minus strand of JAZLCB010000437.1, from coordinate 22 downwards.
CAGGCGATTTCATCTGCGAAGC
>JAZLCB010000436.1:0-2162 GCA_045614005.1 Clostridia bacterium | reverse complement strand
CTCCCCTGTTCTTGATGTTAACACTAATCCCTTAAATCCCGAAATCGGTGCAAGAAGCTATGCCGAAGATCCCGACACAGCCGCAGAATATGCTACAGAGGCTATTAAGGGCTACAGAGAAGCAGGTATCATAGCAACAGGTAAGCACTTCCCCGGAAGAGGTCCTTCTGCGGCTGATGCTCACCACGGACTTCCTGTAATAGACGAACCCAAGGAAGTACTCATGGAGCATGTTAAACCCTACAAGAAGATGATAGAAGCAGGTCTTCCTGCAATCATGACTGCTCACACAGCATATCCCGCATTTGACGATTCCGGTCTTCCTGCTACACTTTCCAAGAAGATAATAACCGACCTCTTAAAAGGAGAACTTGGCTTCAAGGGTGTAGTAACAACAGACGAAATCACAATGGGCGGTATCATATCCAAATTTGAAGTTAAAGATGCTTGTCTTGAAGCAATCAATGCAGGTTGTGACCTTGTACTCCTCCGTGACGAAGGCGGTCTTATAGACGAAGTTATTCCTGCAATAATAGATGCAGTTAAGGAAGGCAGACTCTCCGAAGAAAGACTTAACGATGCGGTTTCCAGAACACTCGGCGTTAAGTATGACTATGGTTTCTTTGAAAATGAACAGATAAGAGAAGTAGCTAAGGCAAGCGAAGGTATAAATGACCCCAAGGTAGCAGAAATTGCTCTCCGTGCTGCAAAACAAGCTATGAATGTAATAAGCAACAAAGATAACATTCTCCCCTTAAAACCCGGCACAAAGGCTCTGTTTGTATATCAGGTAAACCCTGTTCATGAAAGAACAAACACACAGCAATTAAATCCTGCAACACCCTGGCTCGAAATGCTTAAATACTCCGACGATGTTTACTGCGTAGAAACTACTATGAAGTATACTCCCGAAGAAAGAGCTCGTGTTTACGAAAGAATGGACGAAGCAGATGTTATCATAATAACTAACTACTTTGACAGAAGAAATCCCGACAGCGGAAACAGCTTCGTTAAGGAACTTCACGAAAAGACAGATAAGCCTATTATCGTGGTTACTAACTCTCCCTATCCGTTTACAGTACAGCCCGAATACAAAAATGTAATTTGTACATACAGTTCCTCGCTCGAAAGCTTTAAGGAGCTTGCAAATATGATTTTCTCAGGTGACGGCAATGTACGATAAGAAGTTTTTTATAGGCATAGATTCAGACGGTACGGCATTTGACAGTATGACAATAAAGCATACAGATTCTTTTATACCTGCTATGCTTAAGGTATGGAATCTGTACGATGTGGAAAAACGCGCTACCGAAATAGAACAAAAGGTAAATCTGTATTCCAAGACTCGCGGTGTTAACCGCTTCCCCGGACAGCTTATGACATTTCAGAAGATGGCTGAGGAAGGACTCTTTAATGAAGACTTCTCCGACCTTGAAGCTTTTGTAAATTCCGGCAGAGGGTTTTCTACCAAAGCACTGGAAGAATTCGCGTCCGAATGTGAAGGCGAATTTATGCAGAAGGTTGTAGAATGGAATGCCCTATCCGATGAACTCTTCAGCAAGAATTGCGAAGGTATTATGCCATTTAGATATGTAGAGGAATCGCTTGAAAAAGCAATTCCTACCGCAGACATAGGAGTAATATCTTCCGCTACAAAAGAAGGTCTCGAAACCGACTGGAAAGGCGGCGGAATAGCAGAATATACTTCTGTAATACTCGGCAAGGAAAACGGCTCTAAAAAGGAACAGCTAAAGTCAGTAGCCGACGGCAAATATGACAAAGAGCGTATCCTTATGATTGGCGATGCCATAGGCGATTTAGAGGCAGCAAAAAGCATAGATGCCCTCTTCTACCCCATACTTGCAGGAAAAGAGGTAGAATCATGGAAGAAATTCCACGATGAAGCTCTGCAAATGTTCTTTGACGGTAAATATGCCGGCGAATACGAAAAGAAGCTTATAGACGAATTTTATATGAGTTTCGAAGATTAAAAAAGTATAATCCCCACGCCTTTGCGTGGGGATTATTTTTATATTACTGATTAAAATATTCACTTTTAATAATTAGTTCTTTATATTTACCTGTTTTGTTAAATGAGTCGATAAGTTTTGTTCTTTCCAAAAGTCCCACCAATCCAAACAGCCAAAAATCATCATCTTCTG
>JAZLCB010000435.1:0-13522 GCA_045614005.1 Clostridia bacterium | reverse complement strand
CTTCTCCCAAGCTGGGACTCGAACCGAAATCATATATATTCAATGTATATGGTGATGCCGATATGAGTGCAAAGTGCCATGAAAGTGCTGCCTATCTAAGCAAAGTGGAAAAAACCTACGAGGGTAACAAGCAGGTATGCGGTATAGTGGCTCTTGCCGATTTGTACAAGCACGATGATATATATGACAAATTAAGTAATAATCTTCCGTACGGTATGTCTACCTTCTATGGCTACTATGTGCTTCTGGCTCTGGCAAAGGGTGGAAAACACAGCGAAGCAATAGAAGCAATGCGTGCATATTGGGGAGCAATGCTCGATGTGGGTGCTACATCGTTCTGGGAGGATTTCGACATGGAGTGGCTCGAAAACTGTTCGGGCATAGACGAGATTCCATGCGAAGGCAAAAATGACATCCACTCAAGCTACGGTAAGTTTTGCTACGAGAAATTAAGGCTCAGCCTCTGTCACGGTTGGGCGAGTGGTCCTGCACCTTTTATGGCAAGACATATTCTTGGCGTAAATATTTTAGAACCCGGTTGCAGAAAGATATCCATAAAACCGCATCTTGGCTCGCTTACCTGGGCAAAGGGTACATACCCCACACCATACGGAACAGTAGAGATAGAGCATACTCTTGAAAACGGAAAAGTAGTAACCAAGGTAAACGCTCCGAAAGAGGTAGAAATAGTATGAAGGTATTAACAGTAACTTTTAATCCATGTATAGACAAAACCATAACTGTATCGGGTTTTAATTACGGCGGTCTTAACCGCGTGGAAGAAATGCGTGAAGATATGGGTGGCAAGGGTATAAATGTAGCCAAAGTGTTAAAGAGCTTTGATATAGACTGTATGGCATATACCTTTGTTGCAGGGGCAAACGGCGAGCGATTTGCAGATGCTCTTAAAAAAGACGGTATAGATGTTGTATCTACCGAAGTCACGGGCGAAATCCGCACAAATCAGAAGCTTGTTAATTTGAGTGATAAGGTAACCACCGAAATAAATGAAAAAGGCTTTTGTGTATCTTCCGATGATTGCAAAAAGGCATTTGAAATTATAAAGAACCATCTTGATGCCGATACAATACTTGTACTTGCAGGCAGTATTCCAAGCGGTATGGACGACGGAGTTTATGCAGAACTTACACACTTTGCAAATTCTGTAGGTGCTAAGGTTATCCTTGATGCCGATACTGCCAAGCTGAAACTCGGTATAGAAGCCAAGCCCTATGCCATAAAGCCGAATTTGTACGAATTTGAGCTTCTTACAGGCAAAAAGCTCGATACCACAGACAAGATAGTATCCGAGGCACAAAACCTCATACAAAAGGGAATAGAGCTTGTGGTGGTATCCATGGGAGCAGACGGTGCTGTTTTTGTAAATAAAGATGATGCTTATAAAGCCACACCATTTGCCATAGATTGCCAAAGCACGGTAGGTGCAGGCGACTCCATGGTGGCGGCACTATCATACTCTTTGCACAAAGGATTTGACCTCAAGGAAACTGCCAAACTCTGCGTTGCCGCAGGTAGCATCACATCTTCTAAGGCAGGCACACAGGTATGCACCAAAGAAGAAGTAACAAAAAGAAAAGATGATGTTAAAATATTTGCATTGCAATAAATTTTGTGATACAATGTTTTTAATAAATACGAAAGGATTGATACTATGTTAAAAGGTATTCCAAAAATAATTCCCCCCGAACTTTTAAAGATTCTTGCAGAGATGGGTCACGGCGATGAAATCGTTATCGGCGACGGCAACTTCCCCGGTCAGAGACTCGGTAAGAAATGTGTAAGATGCGACGGACACAATGTTCCCGAACTTCTCGAAGCTATACTCCAGATTTTCCCTCTTGATACATATGCAAAGCCCGTATATATCATGGAAAAAGTTCCCGGTGACACCGTGGAAACTCCTATCTGGGATGAATATGCAGAGATTATTAAGCCCTATACAGACGAAGGACTCACTCAGGTAGAGCGTTACGCTTTCTACGACAGAGCAGAACAGGCTTATGCCGTTGTTATGTCGGGCGAAAGCGCTCTCTATGCAAACATCATTCTTAAAAAAGGTGTAGTAAAAGACTAATTTTTCAAAAAAACAGGCGTAAAACGAATTTTCGTTTTACGCCTGTTTTTTATGTTATTACATGTTTTTTATAATCTTTTTGGGGCAAGCCTCTACGCAAGAACCGCAGTTTGTACATTTGGAGTAATCTATTCTTGCAAGATTATCTACTATTGTAATAGCTCCGGCTTCGCATTTCTTTTCGCATATTCTGCATCCTATGCAACCTGCAGAGCAGTAGTTTTTAACAAGAGCGCCTTTGTCCTTGGAAGAACACATTACATACACTCTGCTCTTTTTGGGTACAAGCTCTATTATGTTCTTAGGGCAAGCACTTACGCATCTTGCACAGCCTGCACACTTTTCGTCATCTATATGTGCAATGCCGTCTACTATGCTTATTGCACCAAATTCACAAGCCTGTATACAAGTACCGAATCCCATACATCCGTACTGACAGCTCTTTGGACCGCCGTTTAACTGCATTGCAGTAAAGCAATCGTCAATACCGGTAAAGTCGTATCTGTTAGCGCATTTTTCGCTTGTGCCTGCACATTTTAGTCTTGCGGTTTTCTTTTCTACCGCTTTTGCCTCTATGCCCATTATCTTACAAATGTAAGAGTTCTTTTCTTCGGTCATAAGATTACATTTTGTGGGTGTTTCGCCGTTTGCAACCACAGCTTCGGCAAGAGCTGCACAACCTGCATATCCGCATCCGCCACAGTTTGCACCGGGAAGGCACTCACATATAATATCTATTCTTTCGTCTTTGTCCACCTTAAATACTATAGAAGAAAAGGCGAGCAGAGCACCAAAGAAAAGGCCTATTGCACCGACACAGAGAGCCGGTATTAAAATACTTGACATATACATCGCCTCCTCTTAAAATGCAAGTCCCTGGAATCCAAGGAAAGCCATGGCTATAAGCCCTGCGGTAATAAGTGCTATTGGGAATCCCTTAAGCGCCTTGGGTATATCTGCGGTTTCGAGTCTTTCGCGTACACCTGCAAAGAGAACTATCGCAAGAGTAAAGCCCATTGCCGCACTAAATGCATACCACATGGATTCTATGAGGTTGTAATTTCTTTCTACATTAAGAAGAGTTACACCGAGAACTGCACAGTTGGTAGTAATAAGCGGCAGGTATATACCGAGTGCATTGTATAGTGCAGGCAGGGATTTTGCCACAAACATTTCAACAAACTGTACGAGTGCCGCTATAAGGAGAATAAAAGCAAGTGTCTGCAGATATTCTACACCAAGCGGTACAAGAATGTAATTGTAAACAAGGTTTGTAAGTGCGGCAGAAAGTACCATAACAAAGGTAACTGCCATACCCATACCAACAGCTGTGTTGGTCTTCTTGGATACGCCGAGGAAGGGGCATATGCCATAGAATTTTACAAGAACAAAGTTTTCAACAAATATTGCCGCAACAGCAAGTTCAATAAAACGAGCAAAGTTCATTATTTGTCTGCCTCCTTATTCTTTTTTGCTCTTACCGCGTTTATTACGGCAAGTACAGTACCGAGTACAATAAATGCACCGGGAGGAAGTATAAACATAATTGCAGGGGGATACATTCCGCCGAAAATATTAAGTCCGAGGAGTGTACCTGCACCGAGAATTTCTCTTATACTACCGAGCACGCTAAGTCCCAATGTAAAGCCAAGTCCCATACCAAGTCCGTCCATAGCAGAGGGAATGGGCTTATTTTTGGAAGCGAAGCTTTCGGCTCTTGCAAGTATAATACAGTTAACAACTATAAGCGGAATAAAAAGTCCGAGTGCATTTGAAAGAGAGGGGAGATATGCCTTAAGGAGCATCTCTATGATACTTACAAATGCCGCGATTATTACTACATAGGAGGCAATACGGATTTTTGAGGGTATTACCTTACGAACAAGGGATATGGCAAGGTTTGAACATATGAGTACAAATGTTGCCGAAAGTCCCATACCGATTGCATTGATAAGAGAGGTTGTAACAGCAAGAGTAGGACACATACCAAGAAGCTGTACAAAGGTGGGGTTTTCGTCTAAAAGGCCGTTTTTAAATGCTTTTAATGATGATGTGTTTTCTGCCATTTATTTACCCTCACTTTCGCTTAATTCTTTTGCCGCTTTAAGTGCCGCATTAACACCGTCTGTTACTGCTTTGGAGGTTATTGTAGCACCGCTTATTGCGTTTATTTCGTTATCCTTGGCATTTCCGCCCTTTACAACGGATATTCCATCGGTTTTTCCGTTGTATTGAGAAAGCCAGTTTCCTTCACTTGCTTTTGCACCAAGACCGGGAGTTTCGCTCATGTTTGTAATCTTAACTCCGCTTACCTTTCCGTCGGTTGTTACACCAACCATTACGGTTATCTTACCGCCAAAACCGCTTGGCTCAACCTTGAAGCAATAGCCTACGGTGTTGCCCTCGGCATCCTTGCCGATGTAGCTTTCTTCTGCACCTTCGGCTTTTGCAGGTTCAAATTCTTTTGCACCTTTTAACACTTCTGTTTTTGCCGCAGTTTCCGACTCTGTTTTGAGCTGTGCTATGCGGTCCTTAGTAAGGGCATTGCAAAGCACAAGAAGAAGTGTACATACAAATGCTATTGCAAAGAGTATTGCGGCAAGTTTGAAAATGAATTTAGTGTTTTTCATTTCGATTTCACCGCCTTACCAAATGTTTTTGGAACTACCGCCTTGTCTATAAGGGGAGTTACTATGTTCATTATGAGTATACCGTAGGTTACGCCTTCAGGATAACCGCCGTATGTTCTTATAATGCCTGTTATAAGTCCTGCACCAAAGGCATATATTATCTGACCTTTGCATGTAAGAGGACTTGTGGTGTAGTCGGTAGCCATAAAGAATGCACCGAGAATTGCACCGCCCGAAAGTATGCTAAAGAGGAAATCGCCCTTAAAGAAACCTGCGGGATTGAATATGAATCCGAAAAGACCGAGTGTTACAAGGTATGTTACAGGTATTGTAGCTGTTATAACCTTGCGAGCTATAAGATATATACCTCCAATAAGGAGCAGTAATGCCGAAACCTCACCGATACTTCCCTGAAGGTTTGTTCCGAGGAAAAGGTCGGAAAGCACAGGAAGATTTGCTCTGCCTTCCTTGAGCATTGCAAGCGGTGTTGCACCGGTAAGACCGTTTATCTCCCATGTTGTCATGGCTACGGGCCACGATGCCAGAAGAAATGCTCTTGCCGCAAGTGCGGGGTTTACTATGTTCTGTCCGAGTCCGCCAAAGAAGCACTTTACTATTACTATGGCAAATATACCGCCTGCGGCAGGTATGTACCACGGTACACCTGCAGGAAGTGTCATTGCAAGGAGAAGACCCGTTACCACGGCACTATAATCATTTATGGAGTTATCCTTTTTGCAGGCTTTGTTCCAGATGTATTCGCTTAGTACACAGCTTACAATGGAAATAGCGGTTACAATAAGGCTACTTACTCCGAAGAAATATACCGAGCCTATAAGAGCAGGTATAAGTGCTATTATTACATCGCGCATTGTTGTGGAAATGTATCTGTCCTTACGAATGTGCGGTGCATAGGATATAGTTAAATTTTCACTCATTGCATTTCACCTCACTGTTTCTGCCTTAGTTTGATTTTAGCTGTTTTTATGTTTTGTGTTATTCTCTGTCTGCTCGGGCATGTGTAGGAGCATATGCCACATTCTATACAGTCCATCATGTTTAACTTACCGAGCATCTCAAAGTCGGCTATCTTTATATAGCTGTTAAGAAGTGCAGGCATAAGCTTCATTGGGCAAGCAGATACACATTTGCCGCATTTTACGCAGTTTACGGTTTTGTTATCGTCAAGCTCCTTGTCTGTAAATGCCAGAAGTGCGGATGTACCTTTTATTGCAGGCACATTTGTATCGTAGATTGCAGTACCCATCATAGGTCCGCCCATTATTACTTTCTTTGTGGCTTCGAAATCGCATTCTGCCTTTTCAAGCACATAGCTAAGAGGTGTACCTGTTCTTACCCTGAAGTTTGAGGGTTTTTTGATTCCGCTACCCGATACGGTAACTATTCTGGAGATAACGGGCTTTCTGCGGAAAATCGCATTGTATACCGCTATACATGAGTCTATGTTGTTTACAACCACGCCCACATCTGCAGGGAGCTTGCCGCTTGGAACTTCTCTGCCTGTTACCGCTTTTATAAGGTGCTTTTCGCTACCCTGAGGGTACTTTGTCTTAAGCACGGCAATCTCAGTTCCGGGGTATGCAGGTGCAAGATTTTTCATAGCACTTATAGCTTCGGGCTTGTTGTTTTCTATACCGATAACGCATTTTGATACACCGAGTATATCTTTTATCATCTGTATGCCGTTAAATATATGTGCGGGAGTTTCCATCATAAGTCTGTAGTCACTTGTGAGGTAAGGTTCGCACTCCGAGCCGTTTACTATAAGGGTATCTATTGTCTTGTCTGCGGGGGGATTTAACTTAATGTGAGTAGGGAATGTAGCACCGCCAAGACCTACAACACCTGCTTCGCGGATTATAGCGAGCTTTTCTTCGCGTGTAAGGGTGTCTATATCATCTCGCTCGTGCACGCCGGGGTGGTATTCGTCCATAAAGTCGTTTTCTATAACCACACTCATAACCATTCTTCCGTTAGGATGAAGTCTTGGTTCTATATGTGTTACAGTACCCGACACGGAGGAATGTATCGGAGCTGATACAAACGCATCGCTGTCGCCGATTTTTTCGCCCATATATACTCTTTGACCCACTTCGACTATCGGTGTACAGGGAGCACCTATGTGCTGCTGCATGGGATAAACCATTGTCTGTGGTGGAGCAAGTCTTATAATTGCACAATTTGCAGTTTCACTTTTGTGGTCATTTGGGTGCAGACCGCCATTAAATGTCTTCAAATTTCAGCACCTTCTTTCTTAATTCTTGTGTTTATTGAGCAGACTCTGCTTTGTTTCCCAAAGCTTAGCCGATAAATCCACATAGTAAGTGTGCGGATTTTCAAATCGTTTAACCTCGTCCCATATACCGTCTACCTGCCGTGCGCAGTAGGTTCGTATGGTGTCTATATGAGGAAGGTCATATACGAGCTTGCCTGCCTTGAATATAGGTACAAGAAGTTCTCTTGTATAGTAATTTGTTATTGTCTTTCTCTTCCAGGTGTGTTCGGGGTCAAATATTTCGTAGTCCGAGCCGTCGGGAGTAGCTTCGTCACTTAGCATTATAAGGTCGGCAATAGCCTTGTCATTATCCTTGGAGTAGAAGCGTACAAGCTTTTTGTTGCATGGATTGGTAATCTTAGCTGCATTTTCGCTAAGCTTGATTTTGGGTATCTCGTTTCCGTTTTCGTCGTATACGCAGGTGAGCTTGTATACTCCGCCGAATACAGGTTCGCTTCTCGAGGTTATGAGTCTTTCGCCAACACCAAAGGAGTCTATCTGTGCTCCCTGATGTATGAGGTCGCGTATTATGTATTCGTCAAGCGAGTTGGAAGCTACGATTTTAACATCGGTAAGTCCCTCGCTGTCGAGAATCTTTCTTACTTTAGAGGAAAGATAAGCTATATCACCGCTGTCTATACGAACACCTGCGGGCTTGTACCCGTTTGGTATAAGATACTCTTTAAATACTTTTATTGCATTGGGAAGTCCCGAGCCAAGCACATTGTAAGTATCTATAAGCAGTGTACAGGTGTTGGGGTATGTCTTGGCATAAGCAAGAAATGCCTCGTATTCAGAATCAAACATCTGTACCCAACTGTGTGCCATAGTACCTATTGCAGGTATGGAAAACTTCTGGTCGGCTATGGTACATGCCGTACCTATACAGCCTGCTATATAAGATGCTCTTGCACCGTTTACCGCACCTGTGCTTCCTTGCGCGCGTCTTGAACCGAATTCCATAACAGCTCTACCTTTGGCAGCTCTTACGATTCTGTTGGACTTGGTCGCGATAAGACACTGGTGGTTTATGGTAATAAGAAGCATGGTTTCTATAAGCTGAGCTTCTATTATCGGCCCTACAACCTTGACTATTGGTTCACCGGGGAAGATAGGTGTTCCTTCGGGAACGGCATATATATCGCAAGTGAATTTAAAGTTTTCAAGATAATCAAGAAATTCCTTGCAAAAGAGTCCTCTTGATTCGAGGTATTTTATATCTTCTTTAGAGAAAGAAAGGTTTTTGATGTATTCCACAAGCTGTTCCACACCTGCCATAATGGCAAATCCGCCACCGTCGGGAATCTTGCGGAAGAACATATCAAAACAAGCCTTTTTATCAGTCATACCGTGCTCAAAATAACCATTTGACATGGTAAGTTCATAGAAGTCCATGAGCATTGTAAGGTTCTCTTGTAAAATCATTTGCAGTCCTCCAATAAACGGCAAGAACTCTCACGGATTGTTCCGTAAAAGTTCTGTTTTGTTGATTATTCGCCCATTGCCTCTTCGAGCCAATATGCGCCAATGTCGAGGGCACGATAGAGTCCCTCGCGTTCCGCTTTCTTTTCTACTCTGCCGTCTGACATGAGTGATACAACAACTGCAGTTGCGAGTTCTAAGTCCTGATAACTCTCTGTATCGAGGATTTCGATACACACATAGTACTTATCTGCAATGTCTCCGTATATTACTGTATTTCCTCTTTTAACCAGAGGTCTGTTCTTGTATATAAGGGCTGTTTGTTCCTTTTTCTTAGCCAATTATATCAACTCCTATTATAATAATGATATTATTTTAACACATAAAAAGCCAAAAGTAAAGCAATAATATAAAAAAACAGCGTAAAACAATAGAAAAAAACGGAGATTTTTTTATATGACAATACTTTTTATAAGAACACTCATCATATATGCCGTTGTGGTTTTGTCATTAAGGCTTATGGGCAAAAGGCAGATAGGACAGCTCCAACCGTCCGAACTTGTTGTGGCAATTATGATATCCGACCTTGCAACAACACCGATGAGCGATGTTTCAATACCGCTTCTGTATGGTATTGTACCCATATTTACACTTGTAGTATGCGAGATGTTACTCTCGTTTATCAGTTTAAAGAGCGAATGGGTAAGGCTTATACTTAACGGCAAACCGCAACTGCTCATAAAAAAGGGCAAACTTTTGCGAAAGGAACTACTCAGCTCGCGCATAAATACCGACGACCTCATGGAGGAGCTTCGTAAGGCAGGATATTTCAGTCTTAGCGACATAGATACAGTAATTTTAGAAACGGGAGGTACTATTTCTGTAATACCAAAGAGCGACAGCACACCGCCCGTAAACAAAGACCTTAATATAAAATCCACTCAGCAGAAAATACCGTACATGTTCATATCCGACGGCAAAATAAGAAAAAGCGAACTCAAACGCTCGGGCAAAAACGAGGTGTGGCTTAAAAATGTCCTCAAAGAAAACGGACTTCCGGATGTAAAAGATGTCTTTATACTTTCCGAGGACGGAGAGGGTAATATTTTCGTTCAGAAAAGGGAGGAAAAAAATTGAGAGACGAGATAATTTGTTGTGTTATAATAATTCTTCTTTCGGGGCTCTTTTTCCTTAACGGTTATGTGGTAAAGGATAATACTCAAAGCATCGTAAACGCTATAGAAAGTGCCGAAAGCAACGGCAAATCGTATCAAAAAATTCTGGATAAATGGGAGTCGGAAAAACGGACTCTTTTTTACTTTTGCAGTCATGGCATAATAGCGGAAATAGATGAAAATATAACACTCGGATGCACCTACATGAAAGAGGGCGATACCAAAAGGGCAGAGCGTATGTACAAAAAGGCAGCCCACATACTTAAGGATATGGCACAAAGGGAGAAAATTAAGCTTGACAATATTTTTTGATTGAAATATTATTGTATATATGCTAATATAATAATACGGAGATTGAAGTTATGAGAATAATGGGAATTGACTATGGTGATTCCAGAGTGGGGATAGCACTTTCCGACCCGCTCGGCATTACCGCACAAGGACTTACCACACTGCCCAACAAGGTTTACAAGCTTATGCTCAAAAATCTTTTGAATCTTGTGTCGGAGCACAATGTGGAAAAAATCGTTCTCGGTATGCCCAAGAATTTAAACGGTACTTTGGGCGAGAGGGCAGATGTTACGGAAAACTTTCTTGCCGATTTAAAGAGAGAACTTCCCGATATGGAGGTTGTCCTGTGGGACGAACGTCTTACAACCGTTCAGGCGGCAGGGATATTAAACGTTACAAACACAAGAGGCAAAGACCGCAAAAATGTCATAGACACGGTTGCAGCTTCTATAATACTTCAAAGCTACTTAGACTATATTAAAGGAGAATAATCATGGAAGAGACAAACATCATTACCTTAACAGGTGAAAACGACGAAAAATTCGATTTTGAAATTGCAGATTCTTTTGAACTCGACGGCAATAAGTATATAGCACTTATTCCCCCCGAAGATGAAGAAGCAGAGGAAGATGAAGTACTCATCATGCGCATCGAAAGCGAAGAAGAGGACGAAACTGTTCTCACTCAGATAGAAGATGACGAAGAGCTTGACAAAGCTTTCGAAATGTTCAGAGATCGTTGCAGAGACCTTTTTGATTTTGCAGACTGATACAATATAAAAATGGGCACCCTGCGGTGTTCGTGGTGCGGATTATTTTAACCAACAAATTATAAACGGAATCCCAATCTCTGGGTGCGGCTGTATACCCGGCATAGCGACTTTGTGCCCTTATAAGACCGGGAAACAATAAGCACTCAGGCGGAGTCCACCTGCATGTGCAGGTTAAAAATATATCCGGTGAACACGGCACAGCGGGGATTTTTATTTTGTTTTTATTTACATAAAAAGTGTATATATGCCAAATACTCCTTTTATGGAGTGATTGCATGAAAAATACATTCAAACTTATGCTTTTTGGCGCTCTTGCAGGTCTTTGCAACGGACTTTTCGGTTCGGGCGGAGGTATGATTGTAGTGCCGTTTTTAAAAAAGACGGGTCTTACCGCCGTAAAGGCACATGCCACGGCAATAGCTGTTATACTGCCCCTTACGGTGCTTAGTATATGGCGTTACTCGTCGTTTGGAAGAGTTGACACAAAGGTTCTTACCACAGTGTGTATAGGCGGTGTTATAGGAGGAATTACAGGCTCTAAACTTTTAAAGAAGTTTTCGCCCCGATTTCTGCGCTACGGCTTTTCAGTTGTCGTAATTGTTGCCGCGGTAAGGATGGTGCTGTCATGATGCTTCTGATATCGAGCATTTTGTCGGGCATTATAGGCGGAATGGGTGTTGGTGGCGGAGTGATACTCATACCCGTGCTCACCTCGTTTTTCGGCATAAGTCAGAAAGATGCACAATTTATAAATCTTATTTACTTTGTACCGCTTGCACTGTGCGCACTCTATGTGCATATAAAAGCAGGCAGGGTAGAGATAAAAAAAGCGATTTTTATGGCACTTGGAGGAGTTTTGGGTGCTTTTTTCGGCTCGGAAATAACCTCAAGATTAAGTGTGCCGTTACTTAGAAAAATTTTCGGCATATTCCTGCTTTTTATAGGGATAAACGGATTTCGAAGGAAGGATGATACGGATGAATAATGCCGGTATAGAAATGTTTAAAAAAGGACTCATAGGCAAGAAAATAGCGGTGCTCGGCATTGGTATAAGTAACCTGCCCGCACTTCAGTTCTTTGCAAAATGCGGAAGCATCATAACCGCGTGCGATATGAAAGAGGCGTCTCAGATACCCGAGGAAATAATGGACAAGGTTAAGTCCGTATGCGACAAGTGGTATTTTGGTGCAGACTACCTCGATCACCTCGAAGGACATGACATCATCGTAAAATCCCCCGGTATAAATCCAAATAAACCTCAGCTTGTCGAAGCAAAGAAAAACGGCATAGAAATAACCAGCGAAATGGAAATTTTTATGTCTGTCTGTCCTTGCAAGATGATAGCCGTAACAGGCAGTGACGGCAAAACAACCACCACTACTCTTATATACAAAATCCTCTCCGAAGAGGGTTACAGATGCCATGTAGGCGGTAATATCGGCACTCCGCTTTTATCCAAAGTAGAGGACATGTATCCCGATGATATAGTTGTACTTGAGCTTTCGAGCTTCCAGCTTATGAATATGAGAGTAAGCCCGCATGTTGCAGTTATAACCAACATAACACCCAACCACCTCGACTACCACAAGGATATGTCCGAGTATGTGGATGCAAAGGCAAATATTTTTGCAAATCAGGATAAAAATTGCAAGCTTGTAATAAACGGCGACAATGCAATTACCGCATCATTTAAAGGGAAACAAAAGGGCACTTGCGAGGTGTTCTCGCGTAAGTATTCCGATAGCGAAGCTACAATAACAGACGGATATCTGTGCTACAAAGGCGAGAAAATTGTTCTCGCTTCCGAAATCAGAATCAAAGGCTGGCACAATGCCGAAAATTACCTTGCGGCAATATGTGCAACAGCGGATTTGGCAGATGCCGAAACAATAGCCAAGATTGCCCGCACATTCGGCGGTGTTGAACACCGTATGGAATTTGTAAGACATCTCGATGGTGTTAACTTCTACAACGATTCCATAGGCTCTTCCCCCACAAGAACAATAGCAGGCCTCGTGGCACACGAGGGCGACATAGTCCTCATAGCAGGCGGTAAGGACAAAAACTTAAACTACGACAAACTCGGTGAGGTTATAAAAGAAAAAGTAAAGGTACTCGTTCTTATAGGACCTACAGCCGATGCCATAGAAGCCTCTGTACGAAAGGCGTTTGGCGACAAAGAGGTTACAATACCGATTTTGAGGCAGACTACATACGAAAATGTAGTCAAAGGTGCTTTTGCACTTGCAAGAGGCATACGCAAGGATGAGGATGTATCTGTAATACTTTCGCCTGCAAGCACAAGCTTTGATATGTTCAAAAACTTTGAAGAAAGAGGCAAGGTGTACAAGGATATCGTAAATTCTCTCACCAAATAAGGAC
Source organism: Clostridia bacterium (assembly GCA_045614005.1). Taxonomy (GTDB): domain Bacteria; phylum Bacillota; class Clostridia; order UMGS1810; family UMGS1810; genus RGIG8748. Next base: position 459 of record JAZLCB010000435.1, on the reverse strand, counting down.
GGATTTTTATGGATAAAGCAAATGTTATAAAAGAGCTTTCTTGCCTTCATGCCGTATCTGGGCACGAATACCGTATATCGGACAAAATCGCTAAGATGTTTTCGAAGTATTGCGATGAGGTTACTACCGATGCACTGGGAAGTGTAATCGGTGTCAAAAAATCAGATAACCCATCTGCAAAGTCTGTAATGCTCGAAGCGCATATGGACGAAATAGGTATGATGATTACCGATATAGACGATAAGGGATTTTTGTATTTTACAAACATAGGCGGTATAGATTCAAGAATCCTTCCGGGTAAGGAAGTTGTAATCCACGGCAAAGAGGATATAATAGGCATAATAGGTGCTAAGCCTCCTCATGTTACAACCGCCGAAGACAGAAAAAAGGCAGTTCCGATTAAAGAACTCTACATAGATGCATTGCGCTCTGCCGACAAGGTAAAAGAGCTTGTTTGTG
>JAZLCB010000434.1:0-4684 GCA_045614005.1 Clostridia bacterium | reverse complement strand
AAATGTCAAGGAAGGTTCTAAGATTACTGCATTTGGTGTGCGTACAGGTGGTATATTCGAAGCTACAACAATTAATGTTAGCAACTAAACAACTTTAAGTTTTAAATAATCAGAAATGTGTCTTGCGAAGGCAAGGCACATTTCTGCACTTTGAAAATTCTTTATTAGACCAGTTTGGAGTAAAAAATATGATTCATTTTAAACAAGAAACCGATTCTTTTTTAGTTAGCAACTATTTTGTTGACAACTTTTTGTGCGAAACCAACGGTTCGTTTGTAAAGGTGTATTTATATATTTTAAGGCACATTCGCAATCAAAATTTGGAACTTACAGATATCGCTAATGCTTTGAATTTGCTGGAATCCGATGTTTTGCGCGCATTAAAATATTGGCACAAACAAAAGTTAATATCATTCTCCAAACAAGGTGAAACTGATTTTACAATAGAATTTTTGAGTTGCCCAACTATCCGAAATGATGATAATACATCAGAAGAACAGGTTGAAACACAAAAACTCACTACAAATAAAACTACATTACCCACAGCGGTTGTATATAGAAAAAAGGAACTTAATGAATATATGAAAAACAATGACGGAATTCGCCATATGTTTTTTGTTTCCGAACAACTTCTGAACCGTACTTTGACAGATACGGATCGAAAAATTTTGTTTGGCTTTTATGACTATTTAGGTATGCCTATTGAAGTTATTTTTACTTTGCTTGAATATTGTATTTCAAATGGCAAATCTAATATGCGCTACATAGAGAAAGTTGCATATTCATGGGCGGATAAAGAAATAAATACCCTTGCCAAAGCGAGTAAACATGTAAAAGAATTAAATGAACTTATGTCGCAGTGCCAAAAGTACAAAAAAATGTTCCGCATAACAGGTAGGGAACTCACTCCGACAGAAGAAGCATACATAAAATGCTGGGTTTCAGAACTTAAAATTTCTGATTCGATTATAGAAGCGGCTTACGAGAAGGCTGTTGCAAATACAGGCAAGGTGTCTTTTGGCTATATGGATGCCATATTGAAAAACCCCTCCAAAAGCCAGAAAACACCCCTTAAACCTCAAACCTCCGACAAGAAAAACTTCTTCCAGGATTATGACGAAGAAATTTCGGATTTTGAGCTTGAGCTTATGAAAAAACGCATTAATAAAAATTAATTTTTAAGGAGTACCATCATGAAAAATACGCTCCATGAATTGGTAATGAAAGAATACCAAAAAAAAGAAGAAATGAGGAAAAATCAGCGTGATATCAAATTGGCTGATTTGTATGCGCGTTTCCCCGAAATCAGAGCTATTGACGATCAAATATCTTCTTTGGCGATTAAGCATGCCGCAAGAATAATAAAAGAAGGTATCTCGCCCGAAATGGCAGTAGAGGCGGTAAAATCCGAAAAAGCCGTTCTTGAATCTAAGCGTACATCCATTTTAAATAATGCCATGTATAGCGAAGATATGACCGTTGAATATGATTGTGATATCTGTAAAGACAGCGGATTTGTTGACGGTCAGAAATGCAAATGCTATATGGAAATCATGAAAAAAATTATGCTTTCCAATGTAAACGGTGCAAAAAATCTCATCTTTGATTTTGAAAATGATACTTTTGATAATTTTACTTTTGAATGGTACTCTAAAGATGTAATTGACTCAAAAATAAACATTTCACCATACGAAAACATCAAATCTGTATATATGGTTTGCAAGGAATTTTGCAATAATTTTGGCAGAGATGCTCAAAATCTATATTTTTATGGTTCTTCCGGAACAGGAAAAACTTTTATGGCAAGTTGCATTGCAAACGAAGTTTCTTCAAAAGGATATAATGTTATCTATCAGTCTGCCTATAAGTTGTTTCAATTTATGGAAGATTATAAGTTTTGCAGGATAGATAGGGAAGCTCCACTTTATGATGACATTTACAATTGTGATTTACTCATAATTGATGATTTAGGTACTGAATTTGGTACTGCATATACATGCTCGGTACTTTTTGACATCCTCAATTCCAGACTTTTGAACGAAAAAAGCACAATAATAAGTTCTAATTTGAATTTGGGCAGTCTCGAAAAGAAATACACCGACAGAGTTCACTCAAGAATTGTAGGCAATTTTGAGATCCTGAGATTTTTGGGTGAAGATATAAGAATATTAAAAAAACAAACCGGGAGATAATTATGCTACTGTCAAACGAATGGAAAGATTATGAAATAATGGACGCTTCCGATGGGAAAAAGCTTGAGCGTTGGGGCAATGTTGTTTTAAACAGACCGGATCCACAGATAATATGGTCAGGAAATGAAGAAAGTTCGGTATGGAAAAAAGCTGATGCTATATATCACAGAAGCAAATCCGGAGGGGGTCAATGGCAGTATTTTAATGACATTCCCGAAGCGTGGCAGATAAAATACAAACACCTTACATTTAATGTAAAACCTATGGGTTTTAAGCATACAGGGCTTTTTCCCGAACAAGCAGTCAACTGGGATTTTATGTATGATGCAATAAAATCACAAAACCGAAAGATTTCAGTTTTGAACTTGTTTGCATATACAGGTGGTGCAACTGTAAGCTGTGCTTCTGCAGGAGCAAAAGTTGTACATGTTGATGCTGCAAAGGGTATGGTTCAATGGGCCAAAGAAAACGCAGTATCTTCCGGCCTTGCCGATGCCCCTATAAGATATATCGTTGACGATTGCGTTAAGTTCGTAGAACGCGAAATAAGACGAGGCAATAAATATGATGCCATCATTATGGATCCTCCCTCATACGGAAGAGGTCCTAAGGGCGAAATATGGAAGTTTGAAGATGAACTGCATGGCTTAGTTTCAAAGTGCACACAGATTCTCAGCGATAAACCACTGTTTTTTATCGTAAATTCATACACAACAGGTATTTCACATACTGTGGTTGGTAACCTTATAACTATGACTTTAAAAACAAAGTTTGGCGGCACTGTAACCTCAGATGAAATAGGATTGCCGATACAGTCCTCGGATCTTGTTTTACCATGTGGTGCAACTACAAGGTGGTTTAATTTTTAATTGGAGGAATAGATTTGATTTCCGCTCAAAATGTAACTTTTTCATATGCACCGGAAAGTTCGGTCATACTCAAAAATTTAAGTCTTAATATCGAAAAAGGCGATTTTGTTGCGCTTCTTGGACAAAACGGGTCCGGCAAGTCAACATTTGCAAAGCATTTTAATGCTATTTTGCTGCCTCAAGGTGGTAAAGTGTTTATAAACAGCATGGATACATCCGATGAAAAATTTTTGTGGAATATTCGTGCCAATGCCGCTATGGTTTTTCAAAACCCCGATAATCAGTTGGTTGCAACCGTAGTTGAAGAAGATGTAGCTTTTGCGGCTGAAAATCTCGGAATACCACCTTGTGAAATACGCGAGAGAGTAAATAATGCTTTGGAAATCGTTGGCATGTCCAAATACAAACAGCACGCACCGCATCTGCTTTCCGGCGGTCAAAAACAGCGCGTTGCCATTGCAGGTGTTATTGCAATGCGTCCTGAAATAATAATTTTTGATGAACCAACAGCGATGCTTGATCCTAAAGGCAGAAAAGAAGTTTTGAAATGCATTAAATCTCTCAACGAAGAGTATGGCATTACAATAGTGCTCATAACACACAACATGGACGAGGCTGTCTTGGCAAAAAGAGTCGTTGTGCTCGATAAAGGTAATATTGTTATGGATGATGAGCCTAAGAAGGTTTTTTCAAATGTAAAACAAATGAGAGCTTTGGGATTGGATGTTCCGCAGGTGACATATCTTGCACATTTACTCAGAGAAAAAGGGATAGAAATATCCAAAGAAGTTTTAACTGTTGATGATTGCATTAGGGAGCTTGATAGATTATGTCGATAGTTGTTAAGGATTTAAAACATATATATTCAAAAAACGGGCCATTTGAACGAGTGGCTATAGACGACATTTCCTTTACAATAGACGATGGTGAATTTATAGGACTTATAGGACACACGGGAAGTGGTAAATCTACACTTATCGAACATCTCAACGGCCTTTTAAAACCCGATAGCGGGCAGATAATAATTGATGGTGTGGATATAACAGACAAAAAGTGCAAGCTTTCTGAAGTGCGTAGTAAAGTCGGTTTGGTTTTTCAATATCCCGAATATCAGCTTTTTGAAGAAACTGTTTATAAAGATATAGCTTTTGGCCCGAAAAATATGGGGCTTGCTGAAGAAGCCATCGATCGCAGAGTGCGCGAAGCCGCTCGTTTTGTAGGTATTTCGGACAGCGTTCTCGAAAAATCGCATTTTGATATATCAGGAGGACAAAAACGCCGTGTTGCAATTGCAGGGGTTATTGCTATGAATCCGAAAAACCTTGTTCTGGATGAGCCCGCCGCCGGTCTTGACCCTCGCGGCAGAGATGAAATTCTTGGCAGAATCCGCGAATACCAGCAAGAGACACACTCCACTGTTATTATGATAAGTCACAGCATGGAAGATATGGCCCTTTATTGCGACAAGTTGGTGGTTATGCACGAATCCAAACCTATCATGGCAGGAACGTGCAAGGAGGTTTTTTCGCGCGCGGAAGAACTTGAAAAAGCGGGACTTGCCGTTCCACAGGTTACAAAGTTAATGATGGAGCTTGCGAATATGGGCTATGATGTCAACACGTC
>JAZLCB010000433.1:0-2318 GCA_045614005.1 Clostridia bacterium | reverse complement strand
AAGGCTTCTGTTCCCATGGGTGTATAGTAGTGAACGGAGTCGGAATGTGCCTTGTCTGCAATGGATACGGACACCTCGTAGAGGTCGTTTATCTCAAAACCGTATTTCTTTGCTATATCTACAGCTACCCTGTTGTACTCTTCTATTTCCTTGTTGTACCTCTTGAAGCCTTCGGGCATTTTGTCCTCCTGAACACTTGTGGAGGTAGCAAAAATAACCTTGGCATTGGGGTAAACTTTCTTTATACGAGCACATATGCGTTCTATATAGTTTGCATAGAATTCAATTGGTGTATGCGGATCTTCACCAAGAAGTCTGAGGCAATCCCAAAGACCTGCATTCCAATGAACAACATCTACCTCTTCGCCTGCGAAAAGGGATTTGTATTCGTGGATGTATCTTAACACATACGAAGCAAAACGACAGTTTTCCTCAGGAAAGCATACATTTGCCACGCCCTCTAAAGTTTTCTTTACGGCTTTGTCGTAGCCTGCACGGATGGAATCTCCTACAAGAAGTACATTTTTCATTTGATATCGCCTTTCCCAATATAAAATATAAACAACTGAATTCTACCATGTTTTTAAAAATAATTCAAGCTGTTTTCAAAACAAGCCCCTGCAAAAGCAGGGGCTTGTTTACGTAATTTTACTGCATTATGTAATAGAGCAGATATTCGCCTGTTCTGTCTTTGACATAGCGATTTTTGAGCATGAGTTCCTTTAATACTCCGAGTGTTTTACGCTCACGGATTTCGGTAATGCCCTCTGCCTTTAAATCATTGAAGAACTCGTTTATCATTTCTTCTCTTCCCGGTGTATCCATCTCAAGTCTGGAAAGCTTTAAGAAACGAACAGAAAGATACTCTCTCTCTACTCTCTTGCGATATTCCTCGGTTTCTGCCTCTTCCATAGCAAGTGTAACAAGGCGGTCTGCCTCTGCCACATGCTCATCTGTAATATACGGTATATCGGGATACTGATAAATATAGAGTTCACTGCTTGAGCAAGCCTTTTCTGTGATTTTTGTATACTCTTCCATGTACTTGCCTGCTTTTTTGCCGTATACACCTTCGCAGAAACGATGGATTTCGTCATCTATATCCACATTGTGATTCCAAAGAAGCTTACTTATGATGTACGACTTCATATCGTCAAAGCAAGCACCGCCACCGTAGGCAAAGTTACCCTGTTCAAGAACACCGCGAACACCGCAATCTTTGTAGTATGCAAGGTTTGCCTTGAGGTTGTGGAAGTTTACAAACGGATGCAGATAGTTTCTGAAGTTAACTATATAATCCCAAACATAAAGGTGCTTAGCATGGCTTTGCCAATCCTTTAATGCCTTTACAAACTTTTCTTCCTCACCGCCGGGCTTTAAGGGTGCAAGCTCGGTAAAGGGCTTTTCAAAACGGCAGAACACAGAACAAAGACGAACTATTACATTGTCCCTTGCTACAACGTGCTTAGGTGCTTCAAGAGTGTGCTGATATGCAAATGTATGAATCATTACATCGGGGTAATCATCCTTGATACGGTCTGCAATTTCGTTTACAAAGTGGATTATAGGACCTGAACGGCTACCCTCGTAATTTTCTATTTCCATACACTTTTCGCAGGTACAGGACTCCATGTTGTCGTTCTGAGCAACGGAGAACACCTTGCAATCGGGATTCTTCTTTATCCAGTCTCTTAAGGTGTTTTCTACAATATCCTTAACATCGGGATTGGTAAGACAGAGCTGTGTTTCTCTCTTTCTTACGCCTTCTATTTCCGAGAAATATTCGGGATGCTCATCAAAATACTTGCTCTCGGGTACGAGGTTTAAAAACGAATGGTGGAAGTTGTACCACTTGCGTCTGCCACCCTTTGCAGAGGATATATCGCAAAGGCTGGAATTCAAGCGGTTTTTGGATGCAAAATTGCCATCGAAAGCATGACGGAAGTATGCATCACGGAAGTCGAACGAAGGCTCAACCTTGATTTCGTCGAGTTCTATTTCGAATACATCTACGCTGTCTATAGTTTCTATATCCTTGGTAAAGCAACGATAGTTTAAAAACTTTTCCAAAAAGCCGTACACACCATAAAGAACACCGCGGGATGTCTTGCCTGTAATAGTGATATGGTCTCCTGCAGCACGGATTACATAGCCCTCATCGTGTATATCCTCTTCCCATGATGTTTCGCCACGGACATTTGCACCGATAAGAATTTCAGGACCGCGTCTGGGGCAACGGGGGTCATCGGAAAAATAAGGAAGAACCGCACCTGTAGCCTTTAATATATACTTCTGAAGTTCTGATGCCGCAAAGCGTA
>JAZLCB010000432.1:0-3592 GCA_045614005.1 Clostridia bacterium | reverse complement strand
AAAATACGTCCATCAGTTTAAAGTGCTGGTGAATCATGCCGATTTTATGGTCAAACGCATCCTTGGGAGAACGAATAACCACCTCTTTGCCATCCAAAAAGATCTGACCATGATCGGGGAAATAAATGCCCGAGATCATGTTCATAAGGGTGGTTTTACCACTTCCGTTTTCACCAAGTATAGAAAGTATTTCGCCTTTGGAAAGTTGCAACGAAACATTTTTGTTGGCAACAACATTTCCAAATGTCTTGGTGATGTTTTTTAGTTCAAGAGCAAAATTTTGTGCCATATTTTCCTCCGTTATATAAAATTTCTTTTTCCTTTAATAAACCTCATACCCATATGGGGCTTATTAAAAGAAAAAGTCATAAATCTAATATAGGGCGGAGACTCTCCCCGCCCTATATTAAAAGTCAATTAGAACATGCTGTTAAGAAGTGTTATACCATCAATCTGAAGATCGAAGTAAGGAGCCGAACGGAATTCGGATTCATGGAAGTATCCATCCTTTATAACTTCGGTATCAGGTGTGTAATCAGCATCTGTGTCAACGTCAGCCATGTAAGAATCAAGCTTCTTGCCGCCTACAGTAAAGTTTGCTGCATCAAATACTTTGATTTCGCCTGCAACGAACTTAGCTTTTGCTTCTTCGATAGCTTCTTTTGTGCCCTTAGCAGCAACCTTTTCGTTTACATCTGTAAGCTTAACTGCGCCTGCTTCAAGACCTTCACACCAGTCAGCAGCGATTTCTTCGTCGTTCTGTACAGCGTTTATAATGTACTTGAAGTAAGGAGCCCAGTCGATTCTGGAAGAAACGATGAATGTGTTGGGGCAAGCAGCTTCTGTGCTTCCGTTGTAGGAAACGTTGGGAACGCCTGCGTTTTCACATGCTGTAGGAGCACCCATGGAGTCAGCATGCTGGCTTATGAGTACGCACTTGTTGCTTAAGAGCTTTGTAGCAGCTTCTTTTTCGAGTGCTTCGTCGTACCAGCTACCTGTGAACTGTACTTCCATAGTTACGCTGGGGCAAACAGACTTAGCGCCAAGGTAGAAGGAGGTGTAACCGGAGATAACTTCGGCATATGTGAATGCACCTACATAACCCATTTTAGCTTCTTCTGCTGTGATTTTGCCTGCTTCGATCATTTCGTTGAGCTTCATACCTGCTGCAATACCTGCGAGGTATCTACCTTCGTAGATGGAAGCAAATGCATTGTGGAAGTTTTTAACATTTTCTGTGTGAGCTGTTGTACCTGTAGCGTGACAGAACTGAACTTCGGGGAATTCCTTAGCAGCCTTGAGCATATAAGGCTCGTGACCAAAGCTGTTTGCAAATACGATGTTGCAACCCTGGTCTGCGAGGTCTGCAGCAGCTTCGTAACATTCGTTACCTTCGGGAACATTTGTCTTGAAGATAACCTGTTCGGGCTTAAGACCGAGTTCTGCTGTAGCTTCTTCAGCAGCTACGAGGAAGTTCTTGTCGTAAGTGGAGTTTTCATCGTGTAAGAAGATAAAACCGATCTTGAAATCTTCACTTGCTACTTTTTCGTCCTTCTGTGCCTTGTCACCGCAGGATGTGAATGCTAAAGCGCATGCAACGATCATCACGGTAACAAGAAGTAATGAAATAATCTTTTTCATTTTGTACCTCCTTGCCTTTTGGCAAAAAATTTATGTAATTATAAAATTACAAACAAATTATCTGCGGAATTCCAAAGAATCATCCGACATACTCTCTATTATTGCCAGAGAATCAACTCTTATCCCCTTAGAACGAAGTTCATCTCCTCCGCCCTGGAATCCCTTTTCTATAGCTATGGCACAGCCACAAAGTGTAGCTCCTGCCTGATTTATTATATCCATAAGTCCGTTTAAGGCATTACCCTTTGCAAGAAAATCGTCTATTACAAGAATCTTGTCCGTTTCTTTTAAAAAGTCTTTGCTTACAACAGCATCATATGTATTTTTCTTGGTAAAAGATGTAACCGTTGAAGAATAGAAATTGTCCAAAATAGTGGCAGGCTTACTCTTCTTGGCAAAAACTACAGGCACATTCATATAATGTGCGGCAGCAAAAGCTATGGGTATACCCGATGTTTCGATAGTAAGGATTTTATTTACAGGCTCGTCCTTATAAAGCTCTGCTATCTCCTTGCCCATTTCTAAAAGAAAGGGAACATCTAGCATATGATTGAGAAAACAATCCACCTTGAGGATATTTCCCGGCAAAACCTTGCCTTCTTCGAGAATTTTTTGTTCTAATGCAACCACGGCTGTTCACCACCAAAAAAGATAATACATTTGCTAAAAAGTATAGCACAAAATCTTCCAAAAGTCAACAAAATTCCCATGCATGAATCTTTTTTATTTGACACTTTTGATACGGAATGTTACAATAAACTCATCACTATAATGGAGGTCAGTATGGGACTTAACGAAACACCATCTTCAAGCAGAATACACATATCCTTTTTTGGCAGAAGAAACGCAGGTAAATCCAGCCTTGTAAATGCTGTAACAGGTCAGAATCTGGCTGTGGTTTCCGATGTTGCGGGCACTACCACCGACCCCGTGTCTAAGGCAATGGAGCTTTTGCCGTTGGGTCCTGTTGTTATAACAGATACCGCAGGGATAGATGATGAGGGTGCGCTCGGAGCACTCAGAATAGAAAAAACAAACGAAGTAATCAAAAAAACCGATATTGCCGTAATTGTTGTAGATATAAATCAGGATATAAGCGACTACGAAAAAAAGCTTATTGATATATTCAAGGAAAAGAACATTCCTGCCATTACGGTATACAATAAATGTGATGAAAGCGACCTTAAAGACAACGCCTTTTGTGTGAGTGCCAAAACAGGCAGAAACATTGATGTATTAAAAGAAAAACTTGCTTCTTTGAAACCAAGTGAAAATACAATGCATCTTGTGGCGGACTTTATAGAAAGCGGAGATGTAGTGATGTTTGTAACGCCTATAGATGAATCTGCTCCGAAAGGACGACTCATCCTGCCTCAGCAACAGGCAATACGCGATGTACTCGATACAGGTGCAATATCCGTAGTGGTACAGCCATCCGAGCTAAGGGATGCACTTGGCAAGATACAACCCAAACTTGTAGTTACAGACAGTCAGGTATTTGCCAAAATAAAAGAAATTGTGCCCGAAGATATACCCCTCACCTCCTTTTCCATACTTATGGCAAGGATAAAGGGGCTTCTCGATAGTGCAGTAAAGGGTGCTCATGTCCTTGACGAATTAAAAGACGGCGACAAAGTACTCATATCCGAGGGATGCACACATCACAGACAATGCAAGGACATAGGAACTGTAAAACTTCCGCGCCTTATAGAAAAGCATACCGGAGCAAAAATAAACTTTGAATTTACTTCGGGCGGAACATTTCCCGATGACTTAAGCGGATATACGCTCATTGTTCATTGCGGTGGCTGTATGTTAAACGATGCACAGATGCGCTCTCGCGTTGATAGTGCAACAAAGCAGAATATACCCATAACCAATTACGGAATTGCGATAGCACACATGACAGGCATACTTGAAAGAAGCATAGAGATTATAAAATCATAACCAC
>JAZLCB010000431.1:0-2520 GCA_045614005.1 Clostridia bacterium | reverse complement strand
AAAGCACAGGGAATATTGAACATATTTCCGAGCATTTTAACGAAATTATATCTGAAATTTGCAATTCCAAAACCAGTTCGGACAACTCCGTTCAGGTTACCAATTTTGCGGACTAAAATAAAAAAATCCCGTCCTCATGTAATCCTGAGGACGAGATATATCTCGTGGTACCACCTCGGTTCGCTCCTGCCTCACGACAAAAGCCTTATCAGGTACATCGCAATACCTTAGTTCTGTAACGGGAACTCCCGATGTAGCCTACACAAAGCAAAAAGCTCCTTCGGTACACAGCTAACAGAATGTATTCGGTCTTGTCTTCGTCATTGCCTCGCACCAGACGGCAACTCTCTCCAGACTACATACAAGCCTACTTGTTTCTGCTCAACGCTTTTAATATTAAACTCCTATAATTTTATCACATCACCATGTTAAAGTCAATATTTTTTTACATATTTATTCAAGGCTTTTAAACATTGGTTCTATGTCGCTTATAAAGACATCGTACACATCTTTGTACTGTGCAGGGCTTACAAATTCTACATACTTTATATTCTCGCCTGCAAAGCACTTTATGTAGTATATAACACCATTTGATTTGGTAGTCATAATAAACCAACCATCGCCGTTTTCTTCGCGCTGTATTGTACCGCCAAGCTTTTCCTTTATTGCGGATTTGATTTGGTCGATTGTTGAGTTACCGTCATTTACAAAAGCCCCCACATCAACATACGCTGTGTTATCCTCGGCACGATAGCGGATTTCGCCCTCGTTATCATATACAAATTTAAACGAAGACGGAATAGCGCAAGAATATCCGAGCTCTGTGTTTTTGAGCGTTTTGTACGAAAGCTCCGAGGACGCAAGTGTGCATCCGAGCGCAAAATCAAAGTGAGTATCGATTGCTATGGTGCTTACTTCTTTTTCGCCTTCGCTCGAACCCTCTTTTATTTTAACGGGTTTTTCCTTTTCTTTTTTGGCTTTTTCTTTTTTCTCGGTTTTTACAACTTCCTGCACATCGGTTTTAGCTTTGGGTTCGGTCGAATCTCCCGTAAACATAATAAGTGCACATATACCAAAGCCTACCACAAGCGTAGCCAAAAAGGAAACCGCCGTAAGCATAATCCTTAGCTTTAATGTCTTGTTTTCATTTTTGGTTTCTGTCTTTCTTACAACAGGTTTTGCCTCATAAACACGCTCTGCTTCGGTAGGATAAGTAACAATGGGTTTAACCGTAGGAAGTTCCATGGTTTGTTCTATATCATTATCTTTATCGCCGAGAGGCGCACCGCAATGCTCGCAAAAAAATGTATCGTCTTCTACGGGCAACTGACATCTGGGACAATTCATATATATCACCTCAATAGTGTTTATATCTTAATTTTAATATACAGTGGTTTTTTTGTCAATTTATTTATTGACCTCGGAGGGGTTAACTCCGTATATCTTTTTAAACGCTTTGCCGAAATACAAAGGGTCGCTGTAGCCTACCATGTACGCTACTTCCTTTATGGTTTCGTAATCACCGCTGTCTATGATGGACTTGGCATGTGATATACGCTTGGATATGATATAATTCTGCGGATTTGTACGGAAACGCGAAATAAATATCTTTCGGAAATATGTATCGGATATTCCGCAAAGACTGTGGAGTCTGTCTGTCTTTAAATTACAGTCGTATATATGCTTTTTAAGGTATTCCACCGCAGGGTCGATTATATGATACTTGTGCTTATCCGAATAGCTGGAGTGTTCAATATTGGCAACATACGAAACAAGGTCGTAAAACATAGAAAGGCACTTGTATTTATCGGCAGGTGTGCCAAACTTCCAGAGCTCAGAAAAATTGGATGCCATGTATTCCGCTTCATAGAAGTTGTCCAGCGAATACATCTTGACTTCGGGATTTTCGATATCCGCCTCAAAATTTATGGAAGTATACAGGCTCTGCTCGTCCGAAAGAGTTGTGTATTCATATGTAAGCCCCTTGGGTATGAAAAACATCTCTCCGGGATTTATTACTATGCTCTTGTCCTCAAAATCATAGCGCATCTTGCCCGAAAGTCTCATAAGAAATCCGTGCGAAGTACGGTTTACAATTTTGGAATGTGGTTTGCTTGCCTGATGAAGAGAAGAAATGATTTTTAAATTTTCCATATTTTCAAACATAATACTCCCCCGTTCACACAGTAAGATATTACAGTTATTTTAACATACAGGCTGTACAATTACAATATTTTTTTAAAATAATGTTATTAATTTTCCATATTGTTATGTTAATTCTATTTACATATGGCTGTAATTTGATATAATCCTCTAGGTACTAAAAAAGGAGATGTATAAATAAATGGAAAATCAACTTCCAAAAACAAAAAAGTTTGATTATACTTGGGTCATTATAGGTCTGTGCTTTTTGGCCATATTTGTAAATCTGGGCTTGTGTGCAGGCGGTAAAACCATGTATCTTACCGCGGTTACCGATGCACTCAATATCCCCAGAGGTGCATTTGCCTTAAACGATAC